>CAXSEK010000330.1:0-4179 GCA_964235625.1 uncultured Acetobacteraceae bacterium | reverse complement strand
GAAAGAAGCGTTAACGATTCGGCTTGCACCGGGATGGACGATCGTCTCTACATACCATCGTAGGAGAGGATCGACACTGATATGGCGGGGACCACGATCACCGGCTCCGTCGCAGGTGTTAATATCGCCGTCAACACGTCCGGTGACCTGCAGCAGGGTGCGGCGGCGCAGATCCTGAGTTCGGCGGCGGCGGCGACCGGGATCGTCTTCAAGACGGCGAGCGGTGCGTTGACGGGCGGGACGTCGATCGTGTCGGGGCCGGGCAGCGTCGTCTGGGGTGCGACGTCCGTGCCGTCGGCGTCGGTGCTGCTAAACGGCGCGTCCGACCTGTATATCGACACGGGGACGGCCCGGTCGACCGTCGTTGCCGCGGACAACAGTAACAGCACCATCATCAGTGCCAACCCGCAGGGTGCGCTGGTGGGGGTCACCGGGGCGGGAGCGAACCTGCTCGAGGGGCTGGCCAAGGCGGTGCAGTTCATCACGGGGGCCGGGGGGCAGGACCTCGTGTTCCTGTATGGCACGCGCAACACGCTGACCTCCTCCGGCAGCGACGGCGTGTTCGTGGGGGGGCCGAGCACGGTGACGGCGACGCCGACCGGGCTCGCCCACATCGTCATGACCAAAGGCACGACGCTGTCCTTTGTGAACGGCTCGGCAGCGTCGGCGGTGGACAGCATCACGGGTGCCGCCAACGGGTCGGTGGTAGTGGCCGGGTTGGGTAACACCTCGGTCACCGCGGGGCCGGGGGCGGAGTCGTTCTTCATCGACACGGCGGCCGGCAACGTGACCTTGACCGGCAACCTGCATGCCAGCGACGTGTTCGAGTTCCTCGAGGATGGTAACCGGGGTGCGAACCAGACCACGATCGCGAACTTCACGGGGCGGGATGCCGTGCTGCTGAACGGCTATGGCAGCTACAACGTCGCGGCGGTGGCGGGCAACCCGACGGCGTCGGTGCTGTCGCTGAGCGACGGATCCCAGGTGACGTTCACCAACGCGACCGCCGAGACGGTCATGGCGGCAGTCAAGATCCACTGATCCATCCGTAAACAGGTGTCCAGAGGACATCTGTCCTCTGGTGGGGTTTGGAGCAAAGCCCCATGCTGCTGCGCTGAACCTGGAGGTTGGCCGGTCGCCGGCCCGACGCGCATGGACTCTGACCTGACCGATCCCACCGCCCTGCACACGCGGCTGCTGACACTCGACAGCCACATCGACATCCCCTGGCCCGAGACGCCCGATCCGTTCACCGACACCAAGCGCCGGGTGGATATCGGCAAGATGACCGCGGGCGGCCTGCGCGCCGGGTGCTTTGCCGCCTATGTGCCGCAGGGGCCGCGCACGCCGGAGGGCGGGGCGGCCGCGAAGGAGCGGGCGCTGGGCATGCTGGCCACGATCCGTGGCATGGCGGTGGAGCGCAACGGGCTGCGCGGGATCCTGGCCACGGGCACGGAGGCGATCCGGGCGGCTGCGGCGCAGCCCGGCGTGGCGGTGATCCCCTGCGTGGAGAACGGCCACGCACTCGCCGAGGACGTGTCGGTGCTGCGGCAGTTCCGCGAGCTCGGCGCCGTGTACCTGACGCTGACGCATAACGGCCACAACGCGCTCGCCGACAGCAGCAACCCGCGCAAGGACCTGGGGGACGCCCCTGCCCTGCATGGCGGGCTGAGCGCGTTCGGGCGAGAGGTGATCGCGGAGATGAACCGCCTGGGCATGCTGGTCGATGTCAGCCACGTGTCCAAGGCGTCCATGCTGCAGGCGGCGGAGGCGTCGGCCGTGCCGGTGGTGGCAACGCATTCCTGCATCCACGCGCTGTGCCCCGTGCCGCGCAACCTCGATGACGAGCAGCTGGACGTGCTGAAGGCGTCGGGCGGCCTGGTCCAGATCACCGCGGTCGCCTCTTTCCTCAAGCCGCAGGGTAGGGCCGATGCGGTAAGCGTGTCCGATTACATGGACCACTTGGACTACGCCGTGCGGCGCTGCGGGATCGAGCATGTCGGCATCAGCTCCGACTTCGACGGCGGCGGCACGCTGGTCGGCTGGCGGGATGCCGGGGAGAGCGCGAACCTCACGGCCGAGCTGGCCCGGCGCGGCTACGACGCGTCGGAGATCGCGGCGCTGTGGGGCGGCAACTTCCTGCGGCTGATGGCACGGGCGGAGGCGCAGTGACGCTCCCGTTCCTGGCGCCCTATTTGCTATGGACAAAGTCCTTCCACGTGATCTCGGTGATCGCGTGGATGGCGGGGTTGTTCTACCTGCCGCGCCTGTATGTCTACCACTGCAAGGTGGCGCGCGGGTCTGAGGCCAGCGAGCGGTTCAAGGTCATGGAGCGGCGGCTGCTGAAGCAGATCACCACGCCGGCGATGATCGCGACCTGGAGCTTTGGCATCCTGCTGGTGCTGACGCCGGGTGCGATGGATTGGGGGGCGACCTGGTGGCACGTCAAGCTGACCGGGGTGATCCTGATGAGCGGCTTCCACGGTGCGACGTCCAAATGGCGGCGCGATTTCCTGGAGGACCGCAACGTCCGGCCGCAGCGTTTCTACCGCTATGCCAACGAGGTGCCGACCGTGCTGATGGTGGTGATCGTGATCATGGCGATCGTGCAACCTAGCTGAGTCATGTTGACGGCGGCCTGCAACCGTGCATACGGTGATTGCGGATGCAGGCCATTCGGCCCGGCGTCTTCCATCACCCGTCCGGATAGTCGTCGTGCGCGGCCGTGCCGCCCAGCAGACCGACAGATCGGCCGCAGCTGCCCTGCTCCCACTCCTCCTCGAGGCTGCCAACAATGCATCTTGCCGAATTGAAGGCAAAATCCCCGTCCGACTTGCTGTCGTTCGCCGAGTCCCTGCAGATCGAAAACGCGTCCAGCCTGCGCAAGCAGGACATGATGTTCGCGATCCTGAAGAACCTGGCCGATAACGAGCAGGCGATCCACGGCGAAGGCACGCTGGAAATCCTGCCGGACGGGTTCGGCTTCCTGCGCAGCGCCCAGGCGAACTACCTGCCCGGCCCGGACGACATCTATGTCAGCCCGAGCCAGGTGCGGCGCTTCGCCCTGCGTACCGGGGACAGCGTGGAGGGCCAGATCCGCGCCCCTAAGGACGGCGAGCGCTATTTCGCGCTGCTGAAGCCCAACACGATCAACTTCGAGCCGCCGGACGCCGTCAAGCACCGGATCAACTTCGACAACCTGACGCCGCTGTATCCGGACCGCCGGCTGAAGATGGAGGTGGAAAACTTCCAGTCCGTCGCGAAGGGCCCGGGCAAGGACCTGACGCCGCGGGTGATCGACCTGATCGCACCGATCGGCATGGGCCAGCGCGCGCTGATCGTGGCGCCGCCACGCACCGGCAAGACGGTGATGCTGCAGAACATGGCCACCGCCATCGCCGAGAACCATCCGGAGGTGTTCCTGCTCGTCCTGCTGATCGACGAGCGGCCCGAGGAGGTGACCGACATGTCCCGCTCGGTGAAGGGCGAGGTGGTCGCCTCCACCTTCGACGAGCCGGCGACCCGGCACGTGCAGGTGACGGAGATGGTGCTGGAGAAGGCCAAGCGCCTGGTCGAGCACAAGCGGGACGTCGTGATCCTGCTGGACAGCATCACCCGGCTAGCCCGCGCCTACAACACGGTGGTGCCCAGCAGCGGCAAGGTGCTCACCGGCGGCGTGGACGCCAACGCCCTGCAGCGACCGAAGCGCTTCTTCGGCGCGGCGCGCAACATCGAGGAAGGCGGCTCGCTGACCATCATCGCCACCGCGCTGATCGACACCGGCAGCCGCATGGACGAGGTGATCTTCGAGGAGTTCAAGGGCACCGGCAACAGCGAGATCATCCTGGACCGCAAGCTGTCGGACAAGCGGACCTTCCCCGCGATCGATATCACCAAGAGCGGTACCCGCAAGGAGGAGCTGCTGGTGGAGCGCGGGATGCTGTCGAAAATGTGGGTGCTGCGCCGCATCCTGAACCCGATGGGTACGACGGACGCGATGGACTTCCTGCTGGACAAGCTGAAATACAGCAAGACCAACCAGGACTTCTTCGATGCGATGAATACTTAACGGGAGTGCTCGTTCGCGGGGGATGTGGTTTAGCGTCACGACGCGTGCGCGTGTTATACCAAGGATTGCGGTTCCTGACTCGCTGGGGCTTGCCCGACGCGGCGACGATC
>CAXSEK010000329.1:0-4191 GCA_964235625.1 uncultured Acetobacteraceae bacterium | reverse complement strand
CGTGCGCACCCTAGCGCGGCCCGCGGCGGCGATTGAAGGCCAGTTCGGCCGGACTCAGCTGAAATCCGACGAGGATGCGGTAGTCCGCACCCGTGACCTTGCCCGGCGTCGGCATGGATAGGTCGATCTCGTCGCCCCGCAGCCGCAGCTTGCCGTTGTTGCGGTCGAACGCGACGTGCAGCGTGTAGTCCCGCTTGTCCAGGATCGTGTCCCCTTTGGCGACCGAGACGAAATACGTCACGTCCGCCGTACGCCCCTGCATCGCCGGGCCGCGGGTCAATTCCAGGTCCACGGACAGGACGGTCGCGAGGTGTTCACCGTCCACGTAGGAACATTTTCCGGACAGCCCTGTGATCCGGCCGTCGACGACCATATCCGTCAAATCGGTGCCTGCGGACCTGAACTCGGTTAGGTCGGCGGCGTCACCGAGGATGCCGGTTTGTGGGCAGGCCGGGGCGAATTGCGGGCGGTCGGACCCACCACAGGCAGTAAGGCCGGTCGCGAGGAGCAGGACCGCGCCGGGCACGACCGGCATGGCAAAGGCACGTGGAAGCATGGACGAAAGCATCGGGAACTCCGGTCGGACAGCCCGCGGGCTCGGCAGGGACGAGGACGCGCCCGCGGCAGCGGGGCACTCCGGGTTGTGGCAGGACGGGCGCGGCGCCATAGTGCGCGCCATAGCTGCAACGGACAACATGGCCCAACTTCCCCATCTTCGCGTGCTTCTCTCTGGCCCGCGCGGCTTCTGTGCCGGCGTGGACCGTGCAATCCGAGTCGTGGAGGAGGCAATCCGTCGCTTCGGCGCCCCCGTCTACGTGCGGCACGAGATCGTCCACAACCGCACGGTGGTGGAAGCACTGGAGGCGCAGGGCGCCGTGTTCGTCGAGGAGCTGGACGAGGTGCCGCCCGACGCGCACGTGGTGTTCTCCGCTCACGGCGTGCCGAAATCCGTGCCGGTGGAGGCAGAGCGCCGCCACCTGCACTATTACGACGCGACCTGCCCGCTGGTCAGCAAGGTGCACCGGGAGGCCGAGCGCCACTTTGCCGAGGGCGGCCCGGACCAGCGCCACATCCTGATGATCGGCCATGCAGGGCATCCGGAGGTTGTGGGCACCATGGGCCAGCTGCCACCCGGCGCCGTGACCCTGGTGCAGGACGCGATCGAGGCCGCCGATGTGCAGCCAGCACCCGGCGCACTCGCCTTCATCACACAGACCACCCTGTCGGTGGACGACACGGCGGAGATCGTGAACGTGCTGCGGACCCGCTTCCCCGCCATCGAGGGCCCGAAGCGCGAGGACATCTGCTACGCGACCACCAACCGGCAGGCGGCCGTGAAGGCCGTGGCACCGGATTGCGACCTGGTCATCGTGATCGGCAGCCCGAATTCCTCCAACTCGCAGCGCCTGCGTGAGGTTGCGGAGCGCGCGGGTGCCAAGCGGGCCGTGCTAGTGCCGCGCGCGCGGGACCTGGATTGGGCGATCATGGAGGGCGTCCACACGCTCGGTCTAACCGCCGGCGCGTCCGCTCCGGAAGCGATCGTGCAGGAGATGCTGACCCATCTCTCCGCCCACTACGAATTAGGCATCGAGGAGCGCCGAGTGACCGAAGAGGACGTGATCTTCAAACTGCCAGCTCCGCTTGCGTGATTCGCCCGCCCTGGACAGGACCGGGGTGAGGCGGCGCGCGTAGCCGATGGCCGTCTACACCGAAGTCACCGACGACGCGCTGGCAGGGTATGTCGCCGATTACGAGTTGGGCACCGTCGTCGCGTTCCGCGGCATCGCCGAGGGCGTGGAGAACAGTAACTTCTCGCTGCGCACCACCACGGGCGACTTTATCCTCACCCTTTATGAGAAGCGCGTCGACCCGGCAGAGCTGCCCTGGTTCCTCGGCCTGATGGCTCATCTCGCGCAACAGGGCATCACCTGCCCGCTTCCTGTGCCAGCGCGGGATGGTGCGGCCCTGCGCCATCTGGCTGGGCGGCCTGCCTGCATCACCACCTTCCTGCCCGGCGTTTGGCCCCGCCGCGTGCGGCCGGCGCATTGCGCGCCCGTGGGCAAAGCGCTCGCCGAGTTGCATCTGGCTGGGGCCGGCTACCCCATGGAGCGCCCCAACGCCCTCGGCCCCGCCGGGTGGCGCCCCCTGCTCACCCGCTGCCTGCCCCGCGCCGACGAGGTGCAACCCGGCCTGGGCGCCCAGCTCACGGCGGCGCTGGACCGGATTTTGGCCGGCTGGCCCGCCACCCTGCCCCGCGGTCACATCCACGCGGACCTGTTTCCGGACAACGTCTTCTTCCTGGACGGCGGCATCTCGGGGCTGATCGACTTCTACTTCGCCGCCACCGACCTGTTCGCCTACGACCTCGCAGTGTGCCTGAACGCCTGGTGTTTTGAGGCGGACATGGCGTTCAACGTCACCAAGGCCCGTTCCCTGTTGCGCGCCTATGCCATGGAACGCGCCCTGACCGACGCGGAACACGCCGCCTTGCCCGTGCTGTGCCAGGGCGCCGCCATCCGCTTCCTGCTGACCCGGCTATACGACTGGGTGAACACCCCGCCGGGCGCGCTGGTCACGCGCAAGGACCCGCTGGAATATCTCGCCAAACTGCGTTTCCACCTGAAGGCCGTCGACGAACATGCCTATGGACTCTGATTTGGCGGACGAAGCACCCGAAGCGGCACCGGTGCAGGTCTGGACAGACGGCGGTTGCAAACCCAATCCCGGGCCCGGCGGCTGGGCCGCGATCCTGCGCTTCCGCGACACCGAGCGGGAACTCACCGGCGCCGACCCCGTGACCACCAACAACCGCATGGAGCTCACGGCCGCCGCCATGGCGCTGGAGACGCTGAAGCGGCCCTGCCGGGTGGTGCTGCACACTGACAGCGAATACGTCCGACTCGGCATCACCCGCTGGCACACCGGCTGGGTCCGCAAGAACTGGCGTACCGCCGGGGGTGACCCGGTGGCCAACATGGACCTATGGCAACGCCTGCTCACCGCCGCCAAGCCGCACACGATCGATTGGAAGTGGGTCCGCGGCCACGCCGGTGACGTGATGAACGAACGCGCCGACGTGCTAGCAACCGCGGCACGGATTGGGCGACCGTCCTCGTAGGGTGTGCGGAGACCCATAAGGCATCATTCCGAGCCCACACGCTGCTACAGTATGACTAAAACCATATTCAACCCGTAAAGTCCCCACGCCTAACAGCAGGGATGGAGGCGCTCCCACGGATCGTGAGCGGCCACTCGATCGATGATACGCGAAAGGCATACCATCCGACCTTCCGGCGTCTCTTTCAGGCTGGCCATAAGAGTATTCTAGACGGGTCAGAACAGCCCCGTTACCCGCCCCTCCGCCGATAGGCCGATACCTTCCGCCGCCGGGTGCCGTGGCAGGCCCGGCATCGTCATGATCTCGCCGCACACGGCGACGACGAACCCAGCCCCGGCCGAGAGCCGCACCTCGCGCACCGGCAGCACGTGCCCGGTGGGTGCGCCCAATGCTGCCGGGTCGGCGCTGAAGCTATACTGCGTCTTGGCGATGCACACCGGCAGCCCGCTATGGCCAGCGGCCTCGAACGCGGCCAGGCGTTTCGCCACGGCCGCTGGCAGGGTGATGTCTGACGCCCGATAAATCTCCCGCGCGACCGTCCGCAGCTTTTCGGCCAGTGGCATCGCGTCCGGATACAACGGGTGGAACCGTCCGGTGCCCGCCGCCACCCGCGCCATCACCGCCCGGGCCAGATCCTCGGCACCCGCCCCGCCCTCGGCCCAGTGGGAGCACAGCACCACCTCCACGCCGGGCAGCGCCATTCGTGTCGCGGCGTATTCGGCGTCTGTGTCCCCAGTGAACCGGTTCAGCGCCACCACCACCGGCAGACCGAACTTACCCATGTTTTCCACGTGCCGCGCCAGGTTCACCACGCCCGCCTGCACCGCCGCTACATTCTCCGCGCCCAGGTCGGACCGCTTCACCCCACCATGCATCTTCAGCGCGCGGATCGTGGCCACCACGACGCAGCAGGCGGGGGCGAGCCCGGCGGAGCGGCATTTGATGTCGAGGAACTTCTCGCCGCCGAGGTCGGCGCCGAACCCGGCCTCCGTCACCACGACATCGGCCAGCTTGAGCCCGAGCCGGGTCGCCATCACCGAGTTGCAGCCATGGGCGATGTTGGCGAACGGGCC
>CAXSEK010000328.1:0-4193 GCA_964235625.1 uncultured Acetobacteraceae bacterium | reverse complement strand
GTGCCGATCGCGAGCGACACGCCGGGCCCGGCCGCCACCACTTCGCCCGCCACCTCCAGCCCCAGATGCGGGCTGGCACCGGGCGGCGGCGGATAGGCGCCCTTGCGCTGCTGCACATCCGGCCGGTTCACGCCGGCGGCGGCGACGCGGATCAGCACTTCGCCCTCGCGCGGCTGCGGCACGGGACCCGTGATCGGCCGCAGCACCTCAGGGCCACCCGGCTGCGTCACCTCGATAAAGGTCATGGTGTCCGGCAGGGTCATCGCATCAGCCTCCTCGAGTGTATCCACCACTCGGCCAAGCTCCCGCCGCCGTCAACCGGCCAGGCGCGCCGTCTCGTTCCACAGCCGCCGCGTCACGGTCCGGTCCAGCGCCTGCTTGTTCGGCCGCGCCGGCTTGCACTTCTTCCAATAGCCGCCGGTGATGCCCTCTACCTCCGGCGAGAGTGCAACATACAGCGGCGTCACCGCACCCTGCTCGGGCGTGATCATGAAGCGCTTGCCCAGATCCCACGCCCAACCAAGCGGCCCCGGCACCGAGCCCAACGTCGTCGCGACCACGCCCGGATGCACGACGTTGACTGTCACGCCGCTGCCTTCCAGGCGTCGCGCGCGTTCGAACGTCGCCATCATCAACGCCAGCTTGGACCGGCTGTAGGGCCCCCATAGGCTCCACGAGCGGGCGCTCTCCAGGTCGGACACATCCAACGTCACCCGGTCGGAGGCGGTGGAGCCCACATCCACAATTCGCGCGGGCGCACCCGCGCGGAGGGCTGGTTCAAGGACATCGCTGAGCACGAACGGTGCGAGATGATTTACCGCCAGAATCATCTCGTGCCCCTCCTGCGTTACTTGCCGGCGCGGCGTAACCAGCCCGGCGTTATTGACCAGCACGTTGATGCGTGGGTGCGTCGCGACGATGCTGGCAGCGGCTGCGCGTACTTGCTGCAACGACGAAAGATCAGCCAGCACGATCTCGGTGCTGGCACCCCTGGCCCGGTCGGCGATGAAGCGCTGCGTCGCCGCGCCGCGGGCCGCATCCCTGGCGATCATCACCGTGTGATACCCGGCCCGCGCCAGGCCAAGGGCGATCCATTGACCGAGGCCGGACGTCGCACCCGTCGTTACGGCAACTTTCTGGTCCACCATGCACCGGATCCTCTTGCAGCCTGATCCCGGACGTTGACGCACGGTTGTCGTGAAACAAGCCTTATGTCCGGGAATTAAGTGAGAAATGGCCCGTAGCGGATTGATAGCAACGGCGCATGGTTCCATGAAGGGCCGGCCAACCCGGTCCGAAGCCGGGCCGTGTCCCTTTCGGCGAAGGAGCTGAGCGAGCCCGATGTCCTCGCGATCTGCGGGTCCAGGCACTGCCGCCCTGCCAGCTGCCTCGCGGGGCGGGCGCTGGTCCCAGCGTGTCCGTGGGCTGGGCGAGGTGATGCTGCATGCCCCGCAGACGTTGCGGGCGCTGGTCCGCGCCGACGAAATCTGGCTCGTCGTGCTGGCGGCCTGCGTGGGGGTGGCATCCGGCCTGTGTGTCTACGCGATGAGCACGGTGACGCAGCTCGGCCACGAGATCCTATTCAACCTCGATCGCGGGGACCGGCTGTCCGGCTCGGTCGGTCTGGCGCGCATCCGGACGGTTTGCGTGCTCGGGGTGGGTGGGCTGCTGGTCGGGCTGACGGGCCTCGCCTTAGCGCGCTGGTGGAACCGCCGGACGGTGGACCCGATCGAGGCGAACGCATTGTATGGCGGGCGCATGTCCCTCAGCGACAGCCTGTTCGTCACCTTGCAGACCGTTCTGTCCAACGGCGTCGGCGCGTCCGTGGGGCTCGAGGCCGGCTATACCCAGATCAGTTCGGCCATCGCTTCCCGGCTGGGCCGGTCGTTCCGGGTTCGCCGCAGCGACTTGCGGTTGCTGGTCGGTTGCGGTGCGGCCGGCGGCATCGCAGCCGCGTTCCAGGCGCCGCTAACGGGCTCCTTCTACGCATTCGAACTGGTCATCGGAACCTATTCGCTGGTGACGCTGGCCCCTGTCGTCGTCTCGGCCATCGCCGCGGTCATCGTCTCTCGGGTGCTTAACACCGATACCTACGGGTTCGACATCCGTGCCCCGTCCGTGCTGGAACCGGTCGATTACCTGCCGCTGCTGGCGCTGGGCGTGCTCTGTGCGCTGGGCGGGATCGCGTTGATGCGTGCGGTGACGCTGGTGGAATCCTGGTTCCGCCGCAGCGGCGTGCCGGTGTGGCTGCGGCCGGTCATGGGTGGAGTGATCGTAGGCGGGCTCGCGCTCTGGTCACCGCAGGTGCTTTCCTCGGGGCACGATGCACTGCGGCTGGCGCTCGACACCCCCTACCCTGCCATCCACATCGCGCTGCTGATCCTGGCCAAGGCCGCTGCCTCCTCCGTTTCGATCGGCTCAGGGTTCCGGGGAGGGCTGTTCTTCGCGTCACTGTTCCTGGGGGCGCTCTGCGGCAAGCTGTTCGCCGCCGGGCTCGCTGCGATCACCGCCACCCAGGCGCTGCCGGCGGTGGTGTGTGCGCTGGTCGGGATGAGCGCGCTGGCCGTGGCCGTGGTCGGCGGGCCGCTCACGATGGCGTTCCTGGCCCTTGAGAGCACGGGCAGCCTGCCGATGACGATTGCCGTGTTGGCGGCGAGCGTGGTGTCGGCCCTCACGGTGCGGCGGACCTTCGGTTACTCCTTCGCCACCTGGCGGTTCCACCTGCGCGGCGAGGCGATCCGGTCGGCGGTGGATATAGGCTGGGTCCGCAACCTCACGGTGGGGCGCATGATGCGCAAAGATATGCGGACCATCCGCGCCGACACCACGATCAGCGCCTTCAAGCGCCAGGTTCCGCTCGGCTCAGCGGACCGCGTGGTGGTGACGGACGAGGCCGGGCGGTATGCCGGCGTCCTGCTCACGCCTGAAGCACATGGCGCAGACGAGACGATCACGCGGGTGTCCGAGATTCTGCACTATCCGAAGGACGTGCTGCTGCCGCAGATGACGATCAAGGAAGCGGTGCAGATGTTCGAGTCGACCGAGTCGGACGCGCTCGCGGTGGTGGATGCGGCGGATACGCGCGCGGTGATCGGGCTGCTGACGGAGCAGCATGCGTTGCGGCGGTATACGGAGGAGCTGGATCGGCAGAGACGGGATTTGTCGGGTGAGTGAACTCCGCGACCGCGCCGTCGCGGGATCCCTAGCCCCCTCACCCCGGCCTTCTCCCAAAAGAGGGAGAGGGAAAGACAAGTCGTTCGGCCTTAAACCGTCCCACCGACAGTTAACCCTGACAGCTTCAGCGTCGGCTGCCCGACACCAACGGGCACACCCTGGCCGTTCTTGCCGCAGGTTCCGACACCTGGGTCCAAAGCGAGATCGTTGCCGACCATGGCGACCTTAGTCAGCGCGTCCGGACCGTTGCCGATCAGCGTCGCACCTTTTACCGGGGACGTGATCTTGCCGTCCTCGATTCGGTAAGCTTCACTGGCCGAGAAGACGAACTTGCCAGACGTGATGTCCACCGAGCCGCCGCCGAAATTGACGGCATACAAGCCGTTCTTCACCGAGCGAATCATCTCCTCCGGCTCATACTGGCCAGCCAGCATCACGGTGTTCGTCATCCGCGGCATGGGTGCGTGGGCGTAGGATTGGCGGCGGCCGTTGCCGGTCGGGGCGACGCCCATCAAGCGAGCGTTCAGGCGATCCTGGATGAAACCCTTCAGAACCCCGTCCTCGATCATCACCATGCGTCCGGACGGCGTACCCTCGTCGTCTACCGTCAAGCTGCCGCGCCGATCCGGTAACGTACCATCGTCCACGATCGTAACCCCCGGGGCTGCGATACGCTGGCCCATCAACCCCGAGAAGGCAGACGTCTTCTTGCGGTTAAAATCGCCTTCGAGGCCATGACCAATCGCTTCGTGCAGCAGGATGCCGGGCCAGCCATTGCCGAGCACGACCTCCATCTCGCCGGCCGGCGCCGGGCGGCTCTCGAGGTTGACCAAGGCTTGCCGCAACGCCTCGTCCACCCCGGCGCGCCAGGTTTCGGGCGTCAGCAACTGGCTGTAGCCAAACCGCCCGCCGGTGCCATGGCCACCGGTCTCCCGGCGGCCATCCTGCTCCACCACGACGGACACGTTCAGGCGCACCAGCGGTCGCAGATCGGCCACCCGGCGGCCATCGGCACGCAT
>CAXSEK010000327.1:0-4200 GCA_964235625.1 uncultured Acetobacteraceae bacterium | reverse complement strand
ACGCGCATCCGCAACAGCTATTTCTCCAACCTGGCCGAAAGCTTCCTGAAGGACGCGGATGGCCATAAGCCGGGCGACCTGCCGCAGGACCATCTGCTGCCGACGGCGGTGCGGGACTTCCTGCTCGGCTTCGCCAAGACCGCTGAGTTCCGCGACATCCGCGAGGAGTACGAGTTCGTCCTGGCCTATCGCGCGCAATGGGCGGTGCCCAAGGTGCCCTACCCGGTCACCTTCGTGACGGTTGACGCTTGCGTCGTCACCGCCGGGTGCGTGCTGCTGATCCGCCGCCGCGGCCGGCCGGGCAAGGGGTTGTGGGCGCTGCCCGGCGGCTTCCTCGGCCAGACGGAGACGGTGCTGGAGGGGATGCTGCGGGAGCTGCGGGAGGAGACCAAGATCGCCGTGCCGCCGGGCATGCTGCGCGGCTCGATCGTGGCCGAGCGGGTGTTCGACGAGCCGAACCGCTCCTCCCGCGGGCGCACCATCACGCACGGTTTCCTGATCCACCTGAGGAACGAGACCGCCCTGCCCTCTCTGCGCGGCCGCAAGCCGGCGAAGTTGCCGGAGGTAGAGGCGGCGGATGACGCCGAGAAGGCGCAGTGGTGGCCGCTCGCCGACATACGGCGGGATATGATGTTCGAGGACCATTTCGACATCGTTCTGGCCCTGACCAGCCTGATCTGACCCCCATCCGTCCGGGATAGACCCCGGCGGCGCCCTTCTCAAAGGAGCTTTGAGATCATGACCCAGAACCTCATCCTCGCCACCGACTCCTACAAGGCTAGCCACTGGCTGCAATTCCCGCCGGGGACGGCGTTCGCGCACTACTACATCGAGAGTCGCGGTGGAGTGTACGACCGAACTGTGTTCTTTGGGTTGCAGGCCCATCTGCGCCGCTATCTCGCCCGCCCGGTGACGCAGGCTGATATCGACGAGGCGGATACGTTCTTCGCCTTCCATGGCGAGCCGTTCAACCGGGCGGGGTGGGAGCACATCCTGACCACCCATGGCGGTCGCCTGCCGGTGGAGATCAAGGCGGCGCCGGAGGGTGCGGTGATCGGCACCCACAACGTACTGGCCACGATCGTGAACACCGACCCGACATGTTTCTGGCTGCCGGGCTACCTGGAAACGGCGCTGCTGCGGGCCGTTTGGTATCCCACCACGGTCAGCACGGTCGCCTATCAGTGCAAACTCGCGATTCTGCGGGCGTTGGCGCGGTCGTCCGACGCGCCGGCCGAGCCGGACCCGGCGGCGTTCAAGCTACACGATTTCGGCGCGCGCGGTGCGACTTCGCAGGAGAGCGCCGCGCTGGCCAGCATGGCCCACCTGGTGCATTTCTCGGGAACCGACACGATCGAGGGCGTGCTCGCGGCGCGGCAGTATTACGACGAACCGATGGCCGGGTTCTCCATCCCGGCGGCCGAGCACAGCACGATCACGTCCTGGGGCCGCGAGGGGGAGCTGGATGCCTACCGGAACATGCTGCGCCACTTCGCCAAGCCGGGTGGCATGGTGGCCGTGGTGTCCGACAGCTACGACCTGATGCACGTGGTGCGGACGGTGTGGGGCGGCGCGCTGCGGGAGGAGATCCTGCGCAGCGGGGCGACCCTGGTGGTGCGGCCCGATAGCGGCGACCCTCTGACGGTACCGGTCGAGGTGCTGCGCGCGCTGGACGAGGCGTTCGGCAGCACGGTCAACAGCAAGGGGTTCCGCGTGCTGCCACCCTGCATCCGGGTGATCCAGGGGGACGGGATCGACGCCGGGTCCCTGCCGCGTTTGCTGGATGCGGTGTTGGGGGCGGGCTACTCGGCGGACAACATCGCGTTCGGGATGGGCGGCGGGCTGCACCAGATGGTGAACCGGGACACGCAGAAATTCGCCATGAAGTGCAGCGCGGTGCAGGTCGGCGGGGTGTGGCGGGACGTGTTCAAGTCCCCGGCGGGCGACCCCGGCAAACGCAGCAAGGGTGGCCATTTCGCGCTGGTAGCCGGCGCCAGCGGCTACGAGACGGTGCCGCTGGCCGGGCGGGCGGCGGACGACCTGCTGGAGGTGGTGTTTCGGAACGGCACCATCCTGCGGCAGGCGCCGTTCAGCGCAGTGCGGGCGCGGGCGCACGAAGCGGCGGTTCGGTCCGTGGCCGGCGGCTGAGGTGAACCCTGGCCGGACGGCGGCTTTCCGCTATATCCTATCTCACCTCTCGCGAACGGACTCTTTCATGCGCGCCCGTATCTTTCAACGCCCCAAGACCGCCATGCAATCCGGCGTCGCCGGCACGGAGAACTGGGTGCTCGACTTCGCCCCGACCCGTCCGGAGGTGAACGATCCGCTGATGGGCTGGTGGGGCCGGGGCGACACACGCGGCCAGGTGCTGCTGCGCTTCGACAGCCAGGCGCAGGCGGTGGCGTATGCCGACGCCAACGCCATCCCGTACGACGTCGAAATCCCGCCGGCGCCGGTTAAGCACAAGCCGAAGGCGTACGCGGACAATTTCCGTTACGGCCGGTCCGAGAACTGGACCCACTGACGGGCGGGTGCTACGGCGCCGGATCAGCGTGGGTCACCACCGGGGGCGCCCTTAGCTCAGCTGGATAGAGCAACGGACTTCTAATCCGAAGGTCGGTGGTTCGAATCCACCAGGGCGCGCCAAGACCCACGGTTACGGCTCAGTCACCCGAGTGTCGAGCGCGTAGTGCACGTTGCCACCCTCGAAGGGTGGAAAGGTGTTGAAGTCCGCCCGCATCTCCTTCAGCACCGGTGAAGCTAGGCCCGCGGTCAGCGCGGCCGGGTCGTCGAACATCAGCTTGTTGCGCTGCATCACCGTCTCGGCGGGCCAACCCAGCCCACTCACCCAATCGATCCGAGTGTAGATCTCCACCAGGCGCACGCCGGGGAAGCGGGCCATCAAGGGCGGATGATACGTGTTGTAGTGGCTGTTCCACGCGTTCAGGTCGGCCGCGGGACCTGGATAGTGCACGAGGAAGCTGCACGGGCGCGCGCCGGGCGGGGTGCGCAGGACTACATCCGGCACGGAATATCGTCGGGTCAGCATGGCTTGCTGGGTGGCGCGGCGACCCGGCATCCGCTCCCCCAGGCCGGCAAGCGGACTTCCTTTCGCGATCGCCGCCTCCAACGCCTCGATCGTCGCGAAATGCAGCTGCAGCACCAGCGCGGGCGCGGGTTCATTGTCGGAAAACGGGTGGTCGGTTTGCGGCGTGGGGCTCATCACCAGGCCCTGCTGCAAGCCGGGCACGGCACCGACCAGACGCGCGACACTGTCGAGGGCCGCGCCGTCCAGCGGCGGTCGCGGGGTGGACCCATCACGGAAGAAGGCGAACCAGGACAGCATGGCTCCATGGTGCGTGCCTGGCCGCGCCGCGTCCAGATGCTGGCTGGACGGGGTGCCTTGCCCCACCCCCCACTTCTCGTGATATGGAGGCGCGGGGAGCCGGTTGCGGACGGGCGCCTTGCCGACCCGGTCAGGTCCGGAAGGAAGCAGCCGAGGTGAGTTCCGCCCGGGTCGTGGTCCGGTTCCCCACCCTCTAGGCCCCGAGGAGTGCCAGCGCCCCGCATGTCCGGCCTGTATGGAGACGCGCCGGACGGATTGGAGGCGCCGCCACTGCCGCAGGGTGCCGGGCTGTTCGGCGATGCCCCGGTGGCCGCCCCGCCAATGGTCACCGCCACACCCTACCGCGTGCTCGCCCGCAAATACCGCCCGACCCGGTTCGAGGACCTGATCGGGCAGGACGTCATGGTCCGCACCCTGCGCAACGCCTTCGCGCTGAACCGCATCGCCCACGCCTTCATGCTCACGGGGGTGCGCGGCGTCGGCAAGACCACCACCGCCCGCATCATCGCCCGCGCGTTGAACTGCATCGGGCCGGACGGCACCGGCGGCCCGACCGCCACCCCCTGCGGCGTGTGTGCCAACTGCACCGCCATCCTGGCCGATCGCCACCCCGACGTGATCGAGATGGACGCCGCCACCCGCAACAAGGTGGACGACGCGCGCGAGATCATCGAGGCGGTGCGCTACAAGCCGCTGCAGGCGCGCACCAAGGTCTTCATCCTCGACGAAGTGCACATGCTGACCACCCAGGCCTTCAACGGCCTGCTGAAGACGCTGGAGGAGCCGCCGCCGCACGTCACCTTCGTGTTCGCTACCACCGAGCTCCGCAAGGTGCCGATCACGGGGCTCCCCCG
>CAXSEK010000326.1:0-4204 GCA_964235625.1 uncultured Acetobacteraceae bacterium | reverse complement strand
CCTCGCCGCCCATGACGCTGAACAGCCCTGTGCCCGGCGTGTTCTGCATCGCCATCACGTGGCAGCCGATGCCGGCCATGGCGAAGGCGCCATCGGGCAAGCGGGTGGAGGTGTTGTGCGGGCAGCCGGCGCAGAAGGTTGGGGCGCGGGTGAGCAAGCCGTCCGGCCGCTCGGCACTACCGAGGTCAGCCAGCTCCGCGGCCTCGATCCCGAACGCGGGCAGCACGCGTGCCAGCGCGCGTGACACCAGTTCGGGCGACAGCTCCATCACGGCCGGCAGCAGCGGTGCGTCGTCCAGTCCGGTCTTGCCGATCACGGCCGGGCGCTGGTCGGCCGGCAGGTTGAACAAGGCGGAGCGGATCTGCGCCTCGACGAACGAGCGCTGTTCCTCCACCACCAGCAACAGGCGACGGCCCTTGGCGAACTCGCGCAAACCGACCGTCTCGAGCGGCCAGGTCATGCCGACCTTGTAGATCGCGAGGCCTGGATGCCGGCGCAGCCCCATGGCATCCAGTGCGTGCAACGTATCCAGGTGGGCCTTGCCGATCGTGACGATGCCGACCGGCGCCTCGGCGGTGCCCTGGGTCACGCGGTCGATGCCGTTGGCGCGCCACCAAGCGCGGGCGGCGGGCAGCCGCTCGTCCAGCATGCGGCCTTCCATCAGGAAGCGTTCGGCGGGCCATTTCAGGTGGACGTCGATGTTCAGTCCCTGGGGCGGGTGGGCGAAGGTGGGGGTGACGAAGGTGCGGGTGGAGGGAACCTGCACGGTATTGGCCTGCTCCGCCGTCTCCGCGATGGTCTTCATGGCGACCCACAGGCCGCTGAAGCGGGACAGCGCGATGCCCGCCAGCCCGAATTCGATGATCTCCGCCGCGTCCGCCGGCTGCAGCACCGGCATCATCACTGCCTCGAAGATCTGGTCGGTCTGGTGCGCGAAGGTGGAGGAGTGCGCGCCGTGGTCGTCGCCGGCGATGCAGAGCACGCCGCCGTGGCGGTGGGTGCCGAAGGCGTTGGCGACGCGGAAGGCGTCGGCGGAGCGGTCCACGCCGGGTCCCTTGCCGTACCACAGGCCGAACACGCCATCGACGGTGGCGCCGGGGTAGAAGTCCAGTTGCTGCGCGCCGGACAGCATCGTGACCGCAAGGTCCTCGTTGAGGCCCGGTTTGAAGCGCACGCCGGCCGCTTCCAGCAGCTTGGCCCGGCGCCACAGCTCCAGGTCCAGCCCGCCAAGCGGCGAGCCGCGGTAGCCCGAAACCAGCCCACCGGTGTTCAGCCCCGCCGCATGGTCCAGCCGCGCCTGCTCCAGCAACACGCGGACCAGCGCCTGGATGCCGGTGAGCAGCACGGGCTGGTCCAGCTCCGCATAACGGCTTTCGAGGGTGATGGGAGCAGTCCCGAAACCGATGTCCATGGCGTGTTTTCCCGCATCCGGTGTGAGCCGAGCGTAGTGCCAAATCAGTGGGTGAATGCTGCCATAGATTGGACCAGGATACATCGGTATTGGCAGGATCTGCCAATGGTGCGCTGCAATATGGGAGGATTGCCCGTGAGATTAGACCGGATCGATCGCGCCATCCTAGACCGCCTGCAACGCGACGGGCGTGCCACGACGAACGAATTAAGCGAGGCGGCCGGGCTCTCGCCGTCCCCCTGCCACCGCCGGCAGAAGCTGCTGGAGGAGAGTGGCGTGATCACTGGCTACGTGGCGCTGCTGGACCAGGACCGGGTGGGGCTGCCGGTGAACGTGATGGTGTCGGTGGAACTGGCCGGGCAGACGCAGGAGATGCTGGAGGCTTTCGAGGCGGCGGTTAAGACGCTGCCGGAGGTGATGGAATGCATGCTGATGACGGGCGCGAGCGACTACCTGCTGCGGGTGGTGGCGGCGGATCTGGGTGCCTACGAGGAGTTCTTGCGCACACGGCTGACGCGGTTGCCGGGCGTGCGAGGGGTGCGGTCGGCGTTCGCGTTGAAGCGGGTGATCTACCGGACCAACCTGCCGCTTGGATCGAAGCGGTGAGCGGGACGGAGGGGGGGCAGCGCATACGACATCACGCTGTCATTGAAGGAAGTGGAGTGAGACAGCATCCGATTGCCCCAACAAGTGTTGGTTGAGGTCATATTCGGCACTCGGGTCGGGGATGTCAGCTGGGGATCAGAAGCGGTTCAAGCGTTAAGTCTGATCACTACGTCTGCTGGCCGAACACCTTCAACTTCAGATCCTTCAATCGATCGGTACCACCCGGCGTCTTCGGGTCCAGGTCCATCGCGCGGGTCCAGGCTTCCAGCGCGCCTTTGGAGTCGCCGCGTTGCTCGGCGATGTGGGAAAGGTCCTCCAGCGCCTCGAACTGACGGGGTTCGCGCTTCATCACCTCGGCAATGTCGCGCGTGGCGCCGGTCGGGTCGCCCATCTGGGCGCGGGCCTTGGCGCGGCCGAGCCAGCCTTCCTGGAGGTCCGGCTGAAGGTCGAGGGCGGCGTCGAAATCGTCCAGCGCGTCGGCGGGCTGGTTCTCGCCGAGCGCGGTCAGGCCGTGCAGCAGGAGGAGCTTGGTCGCGGGCGTGGCCTGGTTGACCCATTGCCCCTGGATGGAGCGCTCCACGGCGCCGGCCGTGTCCTCGTCGGGGGCGACCTTCAGCATGCCGAGCAGGCGGTCGATCGTGACCTCACGGGTGGGCTGGGCGGGGACGGCTTGTGGGTTTGCGCTAGGGGGAGCGGGCTGGGTTGGTTGCTGGGCCGCAGCGGGAGCGGCGAGCAGCAGCAGCGCAAGGGTGGTCCGTCTCACGCCGGGTGCCAGTCGGGCTGCAACACGTCCTCCAGCGACCACGGGCACAAGTCGGGAAAATCCGAACCCGTTTCCTTCACTGCATCCGTTACTGCATCACCCCAAGCGATTCCAATCCACCGCGGGTCCTGCAACAAGCGCCGTAGGCTTGGAGTGTCCTCCAACTGGCGCACGACTTGCTGGCGCTGCTCTCGTATTGTCCACTCCCAACTGGTAACGCGACGCTGGGGCTGGTAACGCCATTTCAGCCAGTGGGCCAGCAGGACCGCCATCCGGCTAGCGAGTTCACGGCATTCGCTTTTGCCCACGTCCTCAATCTCGTCCGCCAGGTGTTCCAGGTCTAGTAGATCGAACCGGCGCGCGCGGATATGCGCCGCCTGTTCATCCGCCCAGATAGCCACATCGGTGTCGTACGTTGCCATGACGCGACCTTAGCGACGGCGTTCTATCGTTGGCAAAACAACTACGCAGAAACCGCCTCTGGTATGAGCGCGAGGATCGCCTCCGGCTCGGGCCCTCCCGCCATCCAGTCCAGCAGCTCGACCGTGTGCACCGTCGGCAGGCCTCCACCGGCGAGTTGGGTCAGGCAGCCGATGTTGCCGGCGGCGATCAGGTCCGGCGTGGTCTGGCGGATGTTGCCGAGCTTGCGCTCCCGCAACTGCCCGGCGATCTCCGGCTGCAGCAGGTTGTAAGTGCCGGCCGAGCCGCAGCACAGATGGCCCTCGGCCGGCTCCAGCACCGTGAACCCGGCGTTGCGCAGCAGGCCTTTCGGCTGCGTCAGCACTTGCTGGCCATGCTGCAGCGAGCAGGCGGCGTGGTAGGCGACCCGCAGACCGGGCTTCTCGCGGGTCGGCATATAGCCGGCGTCGAACAGGAACTCGGACACATCCTTGGCGAGCGCCGAGACGCGGGCAGCGGCGGCGGCTTCCGGCTCGTTGCGGAACATGTGAGCGTAGTCCTTCACCGTGGTGCCGCAGCCCGAGGTGTTGACCAAGATGGCGTCCAGCCCCTCCCCGTCCGCCTCGGCGGTCCAGGCGGCAATGTTGGCGCGGGCGGAGGCCATCGCCGGGTCATGCCGTCCCATGTGGTGGGTGAGCGCGCCGCAGCAGCCGGCGGTGGAGGGGACAACGACGTCATAGCCCATGCGGGTCAGCAGGCGGATGGTGGCGGCGTTAATGGAGGGGGCCAGCACCTGCTGGGCGCAGCCTGCCAGTAACGCCACGCGGCCTTTGCGCTCGCCTTGGGCGCGGTGGACACCATCGACGGACTGGCGCGGTGGCAGCTTGGTGGGCGCCAGGTCCAGCATGGCGCGCAGACGGCTACCCAGCACGCCGCGTGGCATCACGCCGCGGAACGGACGCGCCAGGCTGGCCGCGGTCATTGCCAGGCGGAAACGGCCCGGGCGCGGCAGGATGTGGGTCAGC
>CAXSEK010000325.1:0-4222 GCA_964235625.1 uncultured Acetobacteraceae bacterium | reverse complement strand
TCGACGTCACGACGCAGAAGACGGTGATGGACCTGCTCGCCGGCCTAGTGGCGGAGCGCGGGATGGCGATGCTGCTGATCACCCACGATCTGGGGCTGGCTGCGCGGTATTGCGGTTCGATCGCGGTGATGGAGCGCGGGCTAGTGGTGGAACAGGGTGAGACGGCGGGGTTGTTCGCGCAGCCCCAGCACCCCTACACGCGACGGCTAATCGCGGCGTCACCGACGCGGTGTTCGACGCTGGCGGATCTTCTCCCCCTCCCCTTGAGGGAGGCAGCGGAGGGCGGGGGGAGGGGTGGCCACACGACGAACCTTGCCAGCCTTACCGCAGCCACCACGCCGGCAGAGGGCGCGCGGACCCCTCCCCCCAGCCCCCTCCCTCAAGGGGAGGGAGAGCTTTTGGCCGTCCGCAATCTGATCAAAACCTTCCCCGGCCCCGTCCACGCCGTGGCCGACGTGTCGTTCAGCATCCCGCCGGCCGGCAGCCTCGGCCTGGTCGGCGAGAGCGGCTCCGGCAAGAGCACCATCTCCCGCCTGGTTTGCCGCCTGCTTGACGCGGACGGCGGCACCATCCTGCTCGGCGGCGAGCCCATCGGCACGATGCCGGCGCGGGACTTCCATCGCTCACCGCTGCGCCGCGCGGTGCAGATCGTGTTCCAGGACCCGCATGACAGCCTGAACCCGCGACAGGCGGCGTATGACAGCATCGCGCATCCGCTGCGGCGGCTGGAGCAGATGAAGGATGGTGCGGCGCTGGACGGGCGGGTGCGGGAGGCGGCGGCGCGGGCCGGCCTGCCGCCCGAGCTGCTCGGCCGCTTCCCGCACCAGCTCTCGGGCGGGCAGAAGGCGCGGGTTGGCATCGCGCGCGCCATCGCCCCCCGCCCCCGCCTGCTGGTGCTGGACGAGCCGACCGCGGCGCTGGACGTGTCGATCCAGGCCACCATCCTGCAGCTGCTGGACCGGCTGCGGCGGGAGGACGGGATCGCCCTGCTGTTCGTCAGCCACGACCTCAACGTGGTGCGGATGATGTGCGACGACCTGGTGGTGCTGCAGAACGGCCAGGTGGTGGAGGCCGGGCCGAGCAGCGCCGTGTTCGCCGACCCGCAAGCGCCCTACACCCGCGCCCTGCTGGACGCCGTGCCGCATTTCGAGCCCGCCGCCCGCGTGAAGGAGCCCGCAGGATGACCCGTCTCGCCGGCAAGACCGCGCTGATCACCGGCGCCGGGTCCGGCATCGGCCTTGCCGCCGCCCACCTGTTCGCGCGCGAGGGCGCTCGGGTCTGCCTGGTGGACCGCACGGCCAGCGACCCCGGCCTGCCCGGTGCCCTGCTGCGCACCGGTGACGTCGCGGACCCCGCCAGCGCCCCCGCAGACGTCGCTTCCGTGATCGCAGCTTGGGGCCGGATCGACATCCTGGTCACCGCGGCTGGCTTCTCCTCCGGCGGTACCGCCACCAGCATCCGGCCGGAGGATTTCGAGGCGGTGATGCGCGTGCATGTCTGGGGGACTTGGCAGTATGCCCGTGCGGTAATCCCCGCCATGGAGGCGCAGGGCGGCGGCAGCATCGTCACAGTCAGCTCCCAGCTGGCACGGGCCGGCGGCCGCAACAACGTGGCCTACATCGCGGCCAAGGGCGCCATCCTGAGCCTGACCCGCACCATGGCGCTGGACCACGTGGCCGACGGCATCCGCGTGAACGCCATCCTGCCCGGCGCGATCGACACCCCCCTGCTCCGCCGCTCCTTCGCCCGCGCGTCCGACCCGGCGATCCCCGAGGCCGCCTCCCTCGCCCGCCACCCGATGCACCGGCTGGGCCGCGCGGAAGAGGTTGCGGAGGCAGCGCTGTACTTGGCGAGTGATGCGTCGTCCTTCACCACGGGGGCGGAACTGGTGGTCGATGGAGGTTGGCTTGCCGGATAGCGACACCGGGCGGGACCCGCTTGCCTCCCTGACGGGCCGGGTGCGCGACGACTTAGAGCGTATCGCCCATCCCCGCATGAAGTGGCTGCAGCCGCGCACCGGCCCGGACGGCGCGCCGGCGCTGGACGTGTTGGTGGTGGGCGGCGGGCAGTCGGGCCTGGCGGTCGCGGTCGGGTTGCTGCGGGCGCAGGTGGACAACATCCTGGTGGTGGACCGGGCCGAGCGCGGCGGCGAAGGGCCGTGGCTCAGCTATGCCCGCATGCGCACGCTGCGCTCGCCGAAGGACTACACCGGGCCGGACCTGAACCTGCCCAGCCTCGGCTATCAATCCTGGCACGAGGCGCGCTACGGCCCGGCGCATTGGCAGGCACTGGACCTGATCGCGCGGGAAGACTGGGCCGCGTACCTCGCCTGGGTGCGCGACACGGTGGGTGTGCCAGTGCGCAGCCGCACGATGGTGAGCGACATCGCTGCGGCGGACGACGGGCTGCTCGTCGCAACGTTCGACGACGGGACGGTGCGCCATGCCCGCAAGATCGTGCTGGCGACGGGGCAGGATGGCATGGGCGAGTGGTGGATGCCACCCTTCATCGCCGCCCTGCCCCCGGCGGTCCGCGCCCACGCCGCGGACCCGATCGATTTCGCGGCGTTGCGCGGCCGCCGGGTCGCGGTGCTGGGCGCGGGGGCCTCGGCGCTGGACAATGCGGCGATGGCGCTGGAGGCGGGAGCGGCCGATGTAGCGGTGTATTGCCGCCGGCTGCAGCCGCAGGTGGTGCAGCCGTACCGATGGCTGACCTTCGCCGGCTTCCTCAGCCACCTCTCGGACCTGCCGGACGAATGGCGCTGGCGGTTCATGAGCCGTATCCTGGGCCTGCGCGAGGGCTTCCCGCAGCCCACCTGGGACCGCTGTGCCCGCCACGCCGCCTTTCGCCTTGTCACCGGCGCACCCTGGCTTTCGGCGTGCGTGGTGGATGGCCTGGTGGAGGCCCGCACGCCGCTGGGTGACGTGGCGGCCGATTTCGTGATCTGCGGCACGGGCGTGGAGATGGACTTCACCCGGCGGCCCGAGTTGCGGCGGATGGCGGGTGCGATCGCACGGTGGTCCGATCGCTACACCCCACCGCCGGAGGAGCAGGACGAGCGGCTCGGGCGCTTCCCCTATCTGGCGGCCGATTACGGCTTGGTGCCCCGCGTGCCCGGCGAGGCTGGATGGATCGCCGACGTGCACCTGTTCAGCATAGCCGCCACGATGAGCTTCGGCCCCTCCGGCTCCTCGATCAACGCCATGACCACGGCCGTGCCAAAGCTGGTCGGCGGGCTAACGCGGGGATTGTTCAGCGCCGATGTGGAGCGGCACTGGCGCACGCTGCAGGCCTATGACGTGAAGCAGACAGTGCTCGCTGGCCCAATCAAAGCGCTTTTCCCTTGAGCGACTTTTCGCTTCTCCCTCTCCCGTTCTTTACGGGACAGGTTCGGGGTGAGGGCCGCCCGCGCACTTAGCAGACAGCAGTTGCGGGATCCCAAGCACCCTCACCCCTGCCCTCTCCCAAGAGAGGGAGAGGGATAAATCTCGGTTTGTGCACACGCACGCCTCAAGCTCGCCCGAGCAGGTCCACCGTGGCCGGGTCCGGCTTGCCACCAAAGTACCGCGCCAGCGCGTCGCGGAACACGGCGGCGCCGGACGTCTCGGCGAACAGGGTGACGGACGAGTGGAATTTGAGGTCGTCCGGGCTGCCGAAGACCTGGTGCACCGACCGGACCGCCACGCCGTTCACCAGCCCGGTGCACGCGACCAGCCTCGGCCCAAGCACCGGATGCGCCATGTAGGCGTCGGCCTCGGCGCGGGAGGCGATGGCGTAGTGCCGGGCCATCGCGCTATGCCCCAGCCCGGCCAGCTGCGGGAAGACGAACCACATCCAGTGGCTGCGCTTCTGCCCGGCGCGCAACTCGTCCTGGACACGCTCGATCAGCGGGCCCTGGGCCTGCACGAAACGATCGAGGTCGAACATGGTGGTCTCCTGGCACATCAGGGAAGCGGATGCGGCCGCGGCGATGCATGGTGCACGGCGATCCGCCAACCGTCTGCGACGCGCGTGAACACCTGTGTCATTCGGTATGGGAGCTTCAGGCCGTCGTCGCGCACGAACACCACGTCACCGGAGGCTGCAAAGCTGTCCGGCCCGAGTGCCAGGATGTGCGGCGTGGCGAACCGCGCCTCCGCATAGCCGGGCGGGAGGCCGAGAAAGTAATCGCGCACGCCACCGGCATCGGTGTGCAGCGCCGCGGTGGATCCCCAGAACTGAA
>CAXSEK010000324.1:0-4229 GCA_964235625.1 uncultured Acetobacteraceae bacterium | reverse complement strand
AGGATTCGAGTGTGATCGGCAGCCCCTGCGCCTGCGCCTTGCTCACCAGCGCGGCGCAGCGCTCGATGTCCGTCTTGCTGGAGCTGTTGAAGTGGCAGATGTGCATGTGGGCACCCGTGGCCCCGGCGTAGCCGATCAGCCGCACATAGGCTTCCGCGGCACTCTCCGGGTCGATGCGGGACATGAAGGCGACGTGGGTGAAGGTCGGCACGGCGTGCGCGTAGGCGAGCTGGCAGACCGCCGTCAGTTCCTGCACGCCGGCGCCGGGTGCGTAGGCGTTGAGGATGCCGATGCCGATGCCGCCCTCGTCCAGCCCGCGGGCGAGGCGGTCGAGGATGCCGGCGACCTCGGGTTCGGCGGCGACGTTGTCCACCCAGCGCCGGTCCCGCATGGCGCGGCCAAAGGCTTCGAGTGAGGATTCCTCGTTGGAGCCGGTCATGGCGCCGATGCGCGCGAACGCCCAGTTGGCGGAGGCGCCGTAATTCAGCACCCGGCCCTGCGCCGCCTGCCGCTTGTACCAGGACGCGACCGGCATCACGCCCGCCTCCAGGTCGAGCGTGGTGGTGACGCCGTCGAACGCCTGCATGCGGTCGGCGGGGATGGATTGGCCGTGCGCGTGCAGGTCGATGAAGCCGGGCGCCACGACCAGGCCCGTGGCGTCGATGATCCGGTCCGCGCTGCCGAGCCCGGTCCCGATGGCGGCGATCTGCCCGTCGAGCAGGGCGATGTCGGCCACGGCGTCCATCCCGCTCGCCGGGTCGACCACCCGGCCGCCGCTGATCACCAAACCGCCCATGATGCCCACTCCGCGTAGCATCGGCCCACGGCCGTGTCGCCGATGCGGTTGCCATCGTCATGCGCCTCACGACCCAAGACGCGGAATGGGGAGTAGAGGCAGATCCGCCGATGCGCAATCGAGCGGTCCGCGCCCGCCCGCTTCACGCAGGCAGGAAGCGCCAACCGCGACAAGCTCCGGCGCATGTGCCGACGCCGCGTCATGCCACCGCCGTTGCTAGTTTCTTGCCATTCCGGGCGGGATCGTCCCTAATAGGGCGTGAACGAGCCCGATCTTACCAGGCTTTCACACTATCCATACGTGTTGGCAGGCGTCCGAGCCACTTCACTGTGCGCGATCCAACTGCCGTCGTTGCCGGTGCGCTAATCCCTTGCATCCCCCAGGAGACGACATGAACGACCCGACATGGGGCGGACCGCCGCTCAACCGGCGCACGGTGATCGAGGGTGCCGCGGCGATATCGGCCCTGGCGACCCTCGGCGAGAGCAGCGCCGCGCGGGCGCAGACCCCGGCCCGGCCTGCGCCGGTTGCCGAGACGGTGCACACGATGCCCGTGACGCTGCACATCAACGGGCAGGACCACAGCCTCGTTCTCGACACACGGACGACGTTGCTGGATGCGTTGCGGGAGCATCTGGACCTGACCGGCTCCAAGAAGGGCTGCGACCACGGCCAGTGCGGTGCCTGCACCGTGTTGCTGAACGGCACGCGCGTCAACGCCTGCCTCTCGCTCGCCGTGATGCACGATGGCGACCGGATCACCACGATCGAGGGGCTGGGCCAGCCGGACAACCTCCACCCGCTGCAGGCTGCCTTCCTGCATCATGACGGCTACCAGTGCGGCTACTGCACACCCGGCCAGATCTGCTCGGCCGTCGGCATGCTGGCCGAGGCCAAGTCGGGCCTGCCCAGCGTGGTCACGGCCGATCTGACGACCGCGCCGGCTCTGACCGACGAGGATATCCGCGAGCGGATGAGCGGGAACATCTGCCGTTGCTCCGCCTATCCCAACATCGTCGCCGCGATCCGGGACGTGGCGGAGAGCGCCGCATGAAGGGGTTCACCTACCAGCGGGCGACCAGCCCGCAGGATGCGGCGCTGGGCGTCCTATCCGCGCCGGACGGCACCTTCATCGCCGGCGGCACCAACCTGCTGGACCTGATGAAGCTGCAGGTCACCACGCCCCGCCACGTCGTGGACGTGACCCGGCTCGACCTGAAGCGGATCGAACCCACGGCCGATGGCGGCCTGCGGATCGGCAGCCTGGTCACCAACGCGACGCTCGCCGGCGACCCCCGCATCCGCAAGGATTACGGCGTGCTGAGCCGCGCCCTGCTGTCCGGCGCCAACGGCCAGCTCCGCAATAAGGCCACCACTGGCGGCAACCTGCTGCAACGCACCCGCTGCTACTATTTCTATGACACGGCCAAGGCCTGCAACAAGCGCGAGCCGGGATCGGGCTGTGACGCCGTCGGCGGCTATAACCGCATCCACGCCATCCTCGGCGCCAGCGAGTCCTGCATCGCGACCCACCCTTCGGACATGGCCGTCGCCATGCTGGCGCTCGATGCAGGGGTGGAGGCGACCAACGGTGACGGCGCGACCCGGATCATCCCGATGACGGAGTTCCATCGCCTGCCGGGCGACACGCCGCAGATCGAGACCAACCTGAAGCCCGGCGAACTGATCACCGCCGTGCTGCTCCCGCCGCCGCTGCCCGGCGTGCAGATCTACCGCAAGGTGCGGGACCGGGCTTCGTACGCATTCGCGCTGGTGACGGTCGCTGCCGTGATCGATGCGTCGGATGGCCGTATCCGGTCGGCACGGCTCGCCTTCGGTGGCCTCGCCCACAAGCCCTGGCGGGTGACGGAAGCGGAGCAGCACCTGGCCGGCGCCCAGGTCAGCGACGCCACGTTCACCGCGGCAGCCGACATCGCCTTCGCCGGCGCCCGCGGCTACGGCAGCAACGATTTCAAGGTTCCGCTCGCCCACCGCACTCTGCGTGCCGTGCTGGCCGAAGCGACCCGGGCCTAGGAGCAAGCCATGATCGAGATGAACGCACCGGTCGGCACCAATCTGCTCGACCTGAACAAGACCGGCCCCGTCGGCAAGCCGCTGGACCGCGTGGACGGCCCGCTCAAAGTCACCGGCACCGCTCGCTACGCTTACGAGGTGCGGGACGCCGGGCCGGCCCTCTATGGCTATGCCGTGCTCGCCACCATCGGCAAGGGCCGCATCACCGGCTTCGACAAGGCGGCGGCGGAGCAGGCACCCGGTGTGGTCAAGGTGCTGACCTACCAGGACGCGCCGCCCCAGGGCAGCGGCAACCACCGCGAAGCCTGCGCCGTGCTCTACTCGGCCGAGGTGGAGCATTACGGCCAGCCCGTCGCCCTGGTCGTCGCCGACAGCTTCGAGCAGGCCCGTGCCGGTGCCTACCTGGTCGGCGTCACCTACGACCAGGATGCGGCCAAGTATTCAATGACCGGCAACGCCGCCGCCGCCAAGAAGCCGGAGGAGTCGCAATCGCCCGCCGACACCGCCGAGGGCGATTTCGGCGCTGCCTTCGCCGCCTCGCCGGTCCAGGTGGATGTCACCTACACCACCCCGGACCAGACCCACGCGATGATGGAGCCGCATGCGACGGTGGCGACCTGGGAGGGCGGCAAGCTCACCGTCTACACGTCCAACCAGATGCTGGTGCAGGGGCAGAAATCCCTGGCCCGCACCTTCAAGATGCAGCCGGAGGACGTCCGGGTGGTCAGCCGCTACATCGGCGGCGGCTTCGGCTCCAAGCTGTGGGTGAACGCCGACGCGACGCTGGCCGCGATCGGTGCCAAGCTGTGCGGCCGCCCGGTGAAGGTGGCACTCACCCGGCAGCAGATCTTCCACGTCACTACCCACCGGTCGGAGACCATACAGCGTATCCGCATCGGCACCGACGCGGACGGCCGCATCCAGGCCATCGGGCATGACGTGATGTCCTGCAACCTGCCGAGCGAGCAGGATTACGAGGGCGCCGCCAACCAGACCCGCACGATGTATGCCGGCGCTAACCGGCAGACCCGGCACCGCCTGGTCCCGCTCAGCATCCCCGTCTCCTCCGCCATGCGGGCGCCGGGCGAGGCCGTCGGCATGCTGGCACTGGAATGCGCCATGGACGAGTTGGCCGAGCAGCTGGGGATGGACCCGATCGAGTTGCGGGTCCGCAATGACGCGACGATCGATCCCACCAACAACGTGCCGTATTCCAGCCGGCATCTGGTCGATTGCCTGCGCACGGGGGCCGACAAGTTCGGCTGGGCCAAGCGCGGCAAGCCCGGCGAGATCAAGGAGGGCCGCTGGTTCGTCGGCATGGGGGTGGCGGGCGCCACCCGGCAGAACCCGCTGCAGCCGTCGCAGGCCACCATCCGCATCGACCCGAACGGCTTCGCCA
>CAXSEK010000323.1:0-4279 GCA_964235625.1 uncultured Acetobacteraceae bacterium | reverse complement strand
GTCCGGCAAGGTCGTCGGCGGCCTTACGGCCGAGGCGGCCGGACGGCTTGGGCTGGACGCTGGCATGCCGGTCGTGGCGGGCGGGGTGGATGCCGCCGTGGCGACCTTCGCGGCCGGGGTGGTCGCGCCAGGGCAGCACGTGGCGATGATCGGCACGTCGATGTGCTGGGGCACCATCGCGCCGCGCGCCGACGCCAGCCACGGCCTGATCGCGATGCCGAACGTCGTCGACAGCGCGGAGGCGCTGTACGTGTTCGGCGGGGCGGCCACGGCCGGGGCCGCGGTGTCCTGGTTCCGCGAGCAGTTCTGCCATGCGGAGGTGACCGCGGGCCGCGAGCAGCACCGCGACCCGCACACGATCCTGGAGGAAGCGGCGGCGGACTTGCCGCCCGGGTCCGACGGCCTGGTGTTCCTGCCCTACCTGATGGGCGAGCGCTCGCCAGTCTGGGACGGCCAGGCTTCGGGGGCATTCCTGGGCCTGAACCTGTTCCACACCCGCGCGCATCTTTACCGTGCGGTGCTGGAGGGGGTGACGCTGGCTCTGCGCCACAACATGGAGGCGGGCGCGAAAGGGGCGGCGGCGCTTGACCGGCGGCTGATCGTGGTCGGCGGGGCCGCCAGGTCCGATCTGTGGATGCGCATCGTCGCCGACGTGACCGGCTTCCCGGTATGGACCATCCGCGAGGACGTGGAGGCGGCATTGGGGGCCGCGCGCCTGGCCGCACTCGGCGCCGGACTAATCCGGCACGATGACCCTGACCGCTGGATCACCCTGGTCGAGCGTGCCTTGCCAGACCCGTCCCGCAAGCACCGCTACGACGCGCTGTTCGCGGTGTATGTCGATGCTTACCCGTCCCTCAGACGCTCAATGCACGCGCTGGCGGGGCTGCGCGGACCGGTTTAGCGGTGAAGGCTGGCTTAGGCGCGGCGCGAAGCGCGGTGGATTGCAAGACGAGGGAGGTTATGGTGCGCACCGCCGGTCAGCCATAGCGGTCGAACGCCAGGTCGCCGGCCTCGATCTCCGGCGGGCGGCCGCTCACCAGGTCCGCCAACACGCGGGCGGAGCCGCAGGACATGGTCCAGCCGAGGGTGCCGTGGCCGGTGTTGAGCCAGAGATTGTCGTAGTGGGTGGGGCCGATGATGGGGGTGCCGTCGGGCGTCATCGGGCGGAGCCCCGTCCAGAAGCTGGCTTTCTTAATGTCGCCGCCGCGGGGGAACAGGTCGTTCACGGAGTAGGCGAGGGTGGCGCGGCGGGGTTCGGAGAGGATGGCGCTGAAGCCGGCGAGCTCTGCCGTGCCGCCGACGCGGATGCGATCGCCGAGGCGGGTGATGGCGACCTTGTAGGTTTCGTCCATGACGGTGGAGACGGGGGCGGCGGTTTCGTCTTCGATTGGGACGGTGATGGAGTAGCCTTTCACCGGGTAAACCGGCACGTCGATGCCGAGCGGGGCGAGCAGGCGGCGGGAGAAGCTGCCGAAGGCAACCACGTAGGCGTCGGCCGTCAGGCGCTCGCCGCCCTCGGTGACCACGGCGGTGATGCGGCCGGCCTCGTGGTCCAGCTGCGCGATGGTGAGGCCGTAGCGGAAGGTGACGCCGAGCGCGGCGGCGTGGGTGGCAAGGCGCTGGGTGAACTGGTGGGCGTCGCCGGTTTCGTCACCGGGCAGGCGTAGGCCGCCGAGGATGCGGCCGTGGGCGTGGGCCAGGGCGGGTTCGGCGGCGAGGCAGCCGGCATGGTCCAGCACCTCGTAGGGGACGCCGCCCTCGTCCAGCACGCTGGTGTCCTCGGCCACGTGGTCCATCTGCTTCTGGGTGCGGAACAGCTGCAGGGTGCCGCGCTGGCGGTCGTCGTAGCGCAGGGCGGTGTCGCCGCGGAGGGCCATCAGGCAGTCGCGGGAGTATTCTGCCAGCCGGACCATGCGGGCCTTGTTCAGGTGGTAGGCGGCTTCGGTGCAGTTGCGCAGCATGAGGGCCATCCAGCGCCACATGAACGGGTCGAGCAGGGGGCGGATGACCAGGGGGCGGTGGGTCATCATCATCCAGCGGATCGCCTTCAGCGGCACGCCGGGCCCGGCCCAGGGGGCGGAGTAGCCGGGGGAAACCTGGCCGGCATTGGCAAAGCTGGTCTCCATCCCCGCTTCCGGCTGGCGGTCGAGCACGGTCACCTCGTGCCCGGCCTGGTGCAGGTAGTAGGCCGTGGTGGTCCCGACTACGCCGGCGCCGAGGACAATGATCTTCATGCGGCGACACCTTCCTATCCAATGCAGGCTCAACGTAAGCGCGCTGCGGCAGATTGCCCTAGCCGGCCGGGGATGGCAGCGTGTGCCAAGTAGGGGAGACGGCAGGAATGGCGGTGAACAAGCTGCATGCCAGCGCAAGCGAGGCGCTGGCCGGGGTGTTGCGGGATGGTATGACGATCATGTCGGGCGGGTTCGGCCTGTGCGGCATCCCGTCGGTGCTGATCGAGGCGATCCGCAAGTCGGGGGTGAACGACCTGACGGTGATCTCCAACAACGCCGGCATCGACGACGCCGGGTTGGGGCTGCTGCTGGTCACCCGACAGATCCGCAAGATGATCAGCTCCTATGTCGGCGAGAACGCCACATTCGCGCGGCAGTATCTGGCCGGAGAGCTGGAGATCGAGTTCAACCCGCAGGGCACGCTGGCCGAGCGCATCCGGGCCGGCGGCGCGGGCATCCCCGCTTTCTACACGGCGACGGGCGCCGGCACGCAGATCGCCGAGGGCAAGGAGGTGAAGACCTTCGACGGACGCCATTACGTGATGGAGACGGGGCTGGTGGCCGACCTGGCCATCGTGCACGCCTGGAAAGCCGACCCGGAAGGCAACCTCGTCTACCGGATGACTGCGCGCAACTTCAACCCGGTGATGGCGACCGCCGGGAAGGTGACGGTGGCGCAGGTGGAGCACATGGTGGGCGCGGGCGAGCTGGACGCGGACCACATCGTGACGCCCGGCATCTTCGTGCAGCGCATGGTGGAAGTGCCCGGCATCGCCAAACGCATCGAGCAGCGCACCACCCGCAAACGCGCCGCGTGAAGGAGAGACGATCATGGCATGGACCCGCGACGAAATGGCCGCCCGCGCCGCCCGCGAGCTGGAGGACGGCTTCTACGTCAACCTCGGCATCGGCATCCCGACGCTGGTGGCCAACCACATCCCCGACGGGATCGAGGTCCTGCTGCACAGCGAGAACGGCATGATGGGCATGGGCCCGTTCCCGTTCGAGAGCGAAGAGGACGCCGACCTGATCAACGCCGGCAAGCAGACGGTGACGACGCTGCCGAGCACGTCGTTCTTCGATAGCGCGCAGTCCTTCGGAATGGTCCGGGGCGGGCATATCCAGCTCTCGATCCTGGGGGCGCTGCAGGTGGCGGAGAACGGCGACCTGGCGAACTGGATGATCCCAGGCAAGATGGTCAAGGGCATGGGCGGGGCGATGGACCTGGTGGCGGGCGTGAAGCGGGTGGTGGTGCTGATGGAGCATGCCGCCAAGGACGGGACGCCCAAGGTTCTGAAACACTGCACCCTGCCGCTGACCGGGGCGGGGGTGGTGAACCTGATCGTCTCCGACCTGGCGGTGTTCGACGTGGGCCGGCCCGGCTCTGCGGCGCCGGGTCTAACGCTGGTGGACAAGGCGCCGGGCGTGAGCCTGGACGAGATCCGCGCCAAGACGGAGGCGGCGTTCCAGGTACATCCCGACGTGAATTGACAATGGCGGGTTGATGTCGGCCGCTTAGGGGGCTAAGACGCCGCCTCCGCGGGCGTACCGCGCGGGTGTGGGGCCATAGCTCAGTTGGTAGAGCGCCTGAATGGCATTCAGGAGGTCAGCGGTTCGACCCCGCTTGGCTCCACCAAACACCCCCTATAGGCTGTTGTTTGACTTGGCTATTCCTATTGCGGCTATGTCAGCCCACACATCAGCCCACATGTTAACTTCGTGGGTGCAAGATCACTGCCCGCCAGCATCGTCGTGACTCCTTGCCTGCTTCGACACTGGGCTTGGGATAGGTAGGACATGAGGTGAGACGGCGATTGAACAGCCTGGGCGGAACCGGCCAGCTAGGTTGCCCCGTCCTGCGCGGAGGCCTCACCCACTCCTATGTAGCCCGCCAAGCGCAGGAAAGGGATTGCGCGCGGGCCATAGTCACCATCCTGGCGTCATCGTGACCGGCGGCCACACGTGACCCGACGCTTATCCCGTCGTCACAGGATCGCGTGCATGACCAAGATAATCAGTGCCCAGATCGGCACGGACAGAGC
>CAXSEK010000322.1:0-4281 GCA_964235625.1 uncultured Acetobacteraceae bacterium | reverse complement strand
AAGCCCCACGCGCGCCTGCGGCCGGGCGACGTGCTGACCTTCCCGGCGGGAGACAGGATCCGCGTGGTCCGCGTGCTCGCCCTTGCCACGAGGCGCGGCCCGGCGCCGGAGGCCCGCGCCCTGTACGAGGACGTCCACGAGGAGGTTGCGGCGCCACCTGCCGAGCCTGGCTTGCACGAGGGGTGAAACGGCGGCATACCGCCCCACCTCATGCCCGTATCCGGTCGTTGGAGCCAAAGCGTATGACCTACGTGGTCACTGAGAACTGCATCAAGTGCAAGTATATGGACTGCGTCGAGGTCTGTCCGGTCGACTGCTTCTACGTCGGCGAGAATATGCTGATGATCCACCCGGACGAGTGCATCGATTGCGGCGTGTGTGAGCCCGAATGCCCGGCGGAGGCGATCGTGCCGGACAGCGACGACCGCGCCACGGCGTGGGTTGAGCGCAACCGCAGCTTCTCTCTGCAGTGGCCAAACATCACGCGCAAGGGCACACCGCCCGAGGACGCCGATGCCTGGAAAGACAAGCCGGACAAGGAAGCATTGTTCGCGCCCAATCCCGGCTGAGATGATGTTTCCGCAGGGCCCTGCCCTGCACCCGCAAGGGAACAGTGACCCCCATTAGACAGGTGCCCAGAGGACGACTGCCCCCCTGGCGGATTTGGGGCAGAGCCCTAATCTTCTCCTCCTTCGGCGTCCAGGTCCATCAGGGCTGACGATCCGCCTTGACTTGTGCTATAGCCCTTCTGGGCACGCATCCAAGGCGTTGCGAATGTCCATTCCATAACCACTGCAAAGGGGCTAGGGCGCACGCGCCAGGCTAGCCCCGATCGGTGTTGGAGGATGGCGGATGGCGGACGCAGCGACGGGCCGGGCTCACCGGCATGCAAGCGACCGCGAGACCGGGGCTGCGGCCAGTCCGGCCGCGCCAGGAAAATCCGTCAAGTCATCGAAGCAGAAACCGGAGTTGAAGACCATTCCCGACACGATCACCGAGCCCAAGCCCGTGCTGGACGCGCATCCTGACCAGGACGAACCGGTCGTCGTGGCCGAAGAAGGGCCGGCCGAACTGGACGAGGCGGACATACTTCCTGGTCTTCCCGTCGACCCCGCGGACCTCGACGCTGACCCTCTCGCCGCCGCTGACATCGAGGATGTCGTGGCTGAGGAGGATATCGAGACCGACCTCGCCGTTGCCCCCGTGGAGGAAGAAGAGGAGGAGGATGACGGCCCGCCGGTGTCCAACCGGGTCGCACCCCGCATGCCCGGCCACATGCCCGGCGTGCCCAATCGCCCGATCATGCACGCCCGCATGCCGGCCAAGGCCGAGATCTTCGTCGAGGGCGACCACGTCGTCTACCCGACCCATGGTGTCGGCAAGGTGGAGCGGATTGCGACCGAGGAGATCGCCGGCCACCGGCTGGAGCTGATCCACATCACCTTCGAGGAGAACCGGATGACGCTGCGCGTCCCCGTCTCCAAGGCGCGTTCCGCTGGCCTGCGCAAGTTGGCGACGCGCAAGATGTTCGACGAGGCGATGGCCGTGCTGAAAGGCCGGGCACGGATCAAGCGCACGATGTGGTCCCGCCGGGCTCAGGAATACGAGGCGAAGATCAACAGCGGCGACCCGATCGCCATCGCCGAAGTCGTCCGCGACCTGCACCGCAACGCCGGACAGCCCGACCAGAGTTTTAGCGAGCGCCAGATCTACGAGGCCGCGATGGACCGCCTGGCTGCTGAACTCGCTGCCCTGGACAAAACCGACAAGCCGACCGCGGTGACCAAGCTAGGCGACTTCCTGAAAACGGGCTGACCACAACCGTAGGGTGGGACGCGCTTTGGCGTCTCACCAACGCGCTTACGAGGGTGGGACACCACGAAGCCCACGCTCAAAACAACCCCCGGGCTTCCACCCCGGGGGTTTGTCATTCCACCAACACCGCTAGCCGTAGCCCTTAGTTGTTGCTGCTGCGGTTCCCCGTCAGCTGCAAGAGCAGCATGAACAGGTTGATGAAGTTCAGATACAGGCTTAGCGCGTCATACACCGAGCGCTTGCCGGCCTGGTCGACACCGTCGGCATAGGCGAACTGCGTGTAGGTCAGCTTGATGCGCTGCGTGTCGTAGGCGGTGAGGCCCACGAAGACGAGCACACCCACGATGCTGATGATAAACTGCAGGCCGCTGCTACCCACGAACATGTTCACCAGGCTGGCCAGGATCATCCCGAACAAGCCCATCATCAGGAATGAGCCCATCCCGGACAAATCCCGCTTCGTCGTGTAACCCACCAGGCTCATCGCGCCGAACGTGCCGGCGGTGATGAAGAAGGTCCGCACGATCGACTCGCCGCTATAGGCCAGGAAGATCGAGGTGAGGCTGGCACCCATCGCCGCGCAGAACGCCCAGAAAACGCCCTGAACGGCCGTCTTGGACAGGCGGTTCACGCCGAAGGACAGGACCAGCACGAAAGCTAGCGGCGCCAACATCGCGACGATGGCTAGCGGGCCCTGTGTATGCCGCATCCCATACGGGGTCTGCACGATCGGGTAGAAGTAGTTGATCAAGGACGTATTAGCGACGCCGTAGGCCACCGCGCCGGTCAGCAGCAACCCGGACGCCATCCAGTTGTAGACACGAAGCATGTAGGCGCGCAGGCCCGCGTCGATCACGGCGGCGTTTGCGCCAGCCGCGGGCGCGTATGCCCGGTAGTCAGGAGTGAAGGCCATGGCCGGTGTTCCTCAGCCGAGGCGAAATGCCTCTTAGCTGACCATCTTGTCCGAGTTGCTTGTTTGATCAAGCGAAATCGGTAACAGATTGCTACGCTTTAACGTCATCCATTGCGCAGGTAAGGGGCGGGCCGGACGCGGAGCGCCGCCGCGGTCCCGGCGTAGCCGAAGCCCAACATCATCAGCACGCACCCTCCCACCGTCAGCGCCAGAACGCCGGGCAGGAACGACCAGGGTGCCCGCAGCATGTAGTGCATCACCCCCCAGCTCGCGAGCGTGCCGAGCCCGGCCGCGATCAGCCCGGCAGTGGCGCCGATCAGGCCGAATTCTACCATCCAGGCAGTCCGGATCTGGGATCGGGTGGCGCCCAGCGTCTTCAGCACCACCGCCTCCGCCACCCGCCGGCGCTGCCCCGCGGCAACCGCGCCCGCCAGCACCAACGCACCGGAGGCGAGCGTCACCGACCCCGTGGCCGCCAGCGCCGCCGCCAGCTTGCCCACCAGGTCCGCCACGGACTGCAGGATGTCCGCGACCCGGATCCCCGTCACGTTCGGCAGCGCGTCCGACACTGCCCGCAATAGCACCGCGTCCTCGGCCGGCGGCTCGCGCACCGTCGCGATGTGCATGTGCGGCGCGTGCTCCAGCAGGCCGGGCGAGGCGACCAGGGTAAAGTTGATCGCCAACTGGCGCCACTGGATGCTGCGCAGGTTGGCGATCTTCATCTCCAGGTCTCGCCCGAGCACGTTGACCGTGATCGTGTCGCCAACCTTGAGGCCCCAGCCATCGGCCACCCCGGCATCCAGCGACACTTCCAACGGTCCGTCATAGTCGGCTGGCCACCAGGTCCCGGCTACGACGGAGGAGCCGCGCGGAACCTCCGCCGAGTAGGTCAGCCCGCGATCCCCCCGCAGTGCCCATTCGCTGCCTGGCTTTACGTGCACCTGGTCCACCGGCACGCCGTTCAGCGCCACCATGCGGGCGCGTAGGCTGGGCACCTGGTGCAGATCGCTGGTGCCAGGCGTCGCATGGACGATCTGCTCAAAGCGAGACAGCTGCTCGTTTTGGATGTCGATAAAGAAGAAGGAGGGAGCTGCCTCGGGGAGCTGGCCCATGATCTGGCTGCGGATGTTACCCTGGATCAATGACACCGCGGACAGCGTGGTCAGCCCCAGGCCGAGGGCCACCAGCAGCAGCGGTGCCGGGCTGGCCGGGCGGAACAGGTTGGCGACACCGAGCCGCCACGCCACCGGGCGCCGCACCCGGGCCCGGCGCGCCGCCGCCATCAGCAGCCAGCCGCCGGCACGGAACACCAGCAACGTCGCCGCGGCACTGGCACAGAACCAGAGGGCGAACAGCCGGTTCGGCGCCGTGCCCACCACGATGCCCACCAGCGCCGCCACTAGCACGATGTTGGCGGCCCACACCGGCGCCGGCACGCCCCGCCCGGACGGCAGCAGCGCGTCCCGGAACAGCGCCGCCCCGGGGATCTGCGCCGCCCGCGCTAGCGGCCACAGCGCGAATGCCCCCGCCGTCAACACGCCGTATAGGGCCGC
>CAXSEK010000321.1:0-4283 GCA_964235625.1 uncultured Acetobacteraceae bacterium | reverse complement strand
GACGAAGCTGGCTCCGCGCAACGCCTGCGCCAGGTTGCGGCTCAGCCGCGCGTATACCGGCAGCGAGAACAGCGCCACTGCCAGGATGGTGTCGAGCAGGCTTTCACCCAGGATGCCGACGGCCAGGATGGCCAGGACGAGCCCGGGAAACGCATACAGCACGTCCACCACCGCCATCGCCGCCCCGTCCAGCAGCCCGCCGGCATAACCCGCGGCAAGGCCGAGCGGCACGCCCACCGCGCAGGCGAGGCCGACGCTGCCCGCAATCTCCAGCAACGAGATGCGCGCGCCGGCGACCACCCGGGACAGGGTGTCGCGGCCGAAAGCATCGGTGCCGAACGGGTGCCTCCAGGAGGGCGGCTGAAGGGTGTTGTAAAGGTCCTGCTCCAGCGGGTCGGCCGGCAGCAGTGCATGGGGCAGGACGGCGAGCAGCAGCAGCAGCCCCACCATTACGATTCCGATCGAGAGGTTCGGGCGCCGCCACACCATCCTCACCGGGTCCGCAGCCTCGGATCGAGCCACAGCACCGCCAGCTCGCCCAGCAGGTTGGCCAGCACCACCGCCAGCACCGCCAGCAGGGTCATCGCCTGGATCACCGGGTAGTCGCGCAGCCGCACCGCCTCGACCAGCAGCCGGCCGAGCCCGGGCCAATCGAACACCGTCTCAGTGATCACCGCGCCGCCAATCAGGCTGCCGATCGTGAGCGCCAGCAGGGTGACGATCGGCCCGAGCATGTTGCGCAGCCCATGGCGCAGGTGCACCATCCAGGACGGCAAGCCCTTGGCACGGGCGGTGCGGATATAGTCCTGCGCCAGCACCTCGATCATGCCGCTGCGGGTCATGCGCAGCATCAACGCCGTCGGCAGCGTGGACAGCACCAGAGTCGGCAGCACGTAATGCTGCCAGGAACCGGCGCCCAGCAAAGGCAGCCAGCGCAGCCGCACCGCGAACAGGTCCATCGCCATCAGCGCCAGCCAGAAATTGGCGACCGAAGCACCGAGCGCGGTCAGCAGTGCCAGCACCCGGTCCAGCAAGCCGCCACGATAGATCGCCGCGAGCACACCAAGCGGGAGGGCGAGGCAGAGCGCCAGCGCCTCGCTCAGCGCCGCCAGCCTCAGCGTGTAGGGCAGCCGGATCGCGATCTCGTGGATCACCGGCGTGCGGGAGGTGATCGAGATGCCGAGATCGCCGTGCGCCGCGCCAGTCAGGAAGGCGAGGTACTGTGCCGGCAGCGGCCGGTCGAGGCCGAGCCGGAGCCGCATCGCCGCCACTGCAGCGCCACTCGCCTGCGGGCCTGCCATTAGACGCGCCGGATCGCCTGGCAGCGCGCGCACCGCGAGGAAGACCAGCAGCGACACCGCGAGCAGCATCGGCGGCAGCCCGGCCAGCCGGTGCAGCACGAGACGCTGCATCACCCGCCCGATGTCATGAAGGCGTCCCGGACTTGGATCTCGCCTCCCGGCAGCACCGAAGTGCCACGCACCCCGCTCCGCAACGCGACCAGATCGGCCGGGGTATGGAGCAGGATGACGGGCACCTCGTCGTCCAGACGCCGGGCGATCGCCTGATATTGCTGTGTCCGCAACGCCGGATCCGCGGTCTGCGCCGCCGCGTCGATCGCCCGGTCGATCAGCGGGTCGGAGAAGAAGCCGAGATTGGCGCCCGCCGGGGAAGCGCTCGCGGTGGCGTAGAGCGGGCGGAGCTGCATGTCGGGCAGGAACGGCGCCGACCAGGACACCATCACCGCGCCGAGATCCGCCCGGAGCTTGGCAGCCGGCCCGGCGAAGGCGGCGTCGGTCCAGACCCCGCCTTCCAGCCGGCGGACCAGGAGGCGGACGCCGATCCGCGCCCACATCGCCTGCAGCGCCTCCGCGACCGGCTCGTCCGCCGCCTGGGTCGCGACCGACAGCGTGAAGCCGTGCGGCAGGCCGGCGGCGGCGAGAAGGGCGCGAGCCCGGCCGGGATCGTATTCCAGCACTGGCAGTGCGTTACCGCAGCCGGCCAGCGCCGGCTGCAGCGGCGCGCATGATGGCACGCCGTAACCGTGCAGCAGGCCGGCGACCAGCGCCGAGCGGTCGGTGGCGAGCGACAGCGCCCGGCGTACCCGATCGTCGTCCAGCGGCTTCAGCCGGTTGTTCAGGGCGACGAAGAACGAGGCGGCGCCGCTATCCCGGTGCAGGGAGAAGCCGGGGGTTGCGGCCAGCCCATTCGCAAACACCGGCGAGAATGGCACCGCCAAGTCGATCTCGCCGGTTCGCAGCGCCATGTTCATCACCGACGCTTCCGGCGACCAGCGCCAGACCAGCCGGTCGATCACCGGCGGCCGACCCCAATAGGCCTGGTTGCGCACCTCCTCCACCGCGTCACCACTGGCCCAGCGCAGCAGCCGGTAGGGACCGGTCCCGTCGGCGATCCGGTCGAGGCTGCCCTCTCGCTCGCCCTGCGGCGAGACCAGCGCGGCTTGGCTCTGCGCCAGCAGGACCAGCAGCAGGGCGTAGCGGCGACGCAGTCGGATCAGCAGCGCGTCGCCGTCCGGCCGGACGTCTTCGATGATCTCGGCGAATCGGCCGGCGCCAGCCAGGCCGCGGGTGGGCGAGAGAAGGCGCCGGAACGAGGCCGCGGCGGTCCCGGCATCGAGCGGGCTGCCGTCGTGGAAGCGCACCCCGGAGCGCAACGGGAAGCGCCAGTCGAGCCCGTCCGCGCTCTCGCTCCAGCTCGTGGCGAGCAGCGGCACGATCCGCCCGTCCGGTTCGAGACGCACCAGCCCCTCGTAGAGCGGGTCGAGCACCGAGGCGGTGAAAGTCGCGGTCTGGTTGGCCGGGTCCATCGATCGCGGCGCCTCGGACTGCATGATCCGCAGGCTTGAGCCGGCCGCCGCGGCAGGCACGGCAAGGGCCAGTGCGCCTGAGAGCAGCAGCCGGAGGAACGGGCGGATCATCATCGGCGATGTTCGACACTCGAACTCTTGACGTCAAGTTGCTCACGGATGGAACTAAGCCACGGTCGCGGACGGCCAGGGCGAGATTGCGGGCGTTTGTCGCCGGTCCGGCTAGCCGTATCGCGCTGGCGCGGCATGATGCTGCGCCGGACAGTGGCGGCGCACCGCTTTCTGACCGGCGCCGCCGCAAAGCACTGAAGGGGGCCAGGGATCATGCGGATCGCGTTGGGCGGCATCCATATCGAGTGCAGCACCTACAACCCGGTCGAGACCGGGATGGAGGCGTTCCGGGTGCTGCGCGGCGAGGCGCTGCGGAATTCGGATGTGTTCCGGTTCCTGGACCAGTTCCCGGTCCTGATCCTGCCGACACTGCATGCGCGCGCGATCCCGGGCGGCCCGGTGGCGGCGCCGGTCTACCGCGCGATGCGCGACGAGTTCCTGGAGCGGCTGCGGGCCTGCCTGCCGCTGGACGGGCTCTATCTTGCAATGCACGGGGCGATGTTCGTGACCGGGATGGAGGATGCGGAGGGCGACTGGATCGCGCACGCGCGGACATTGGTCGGCCCGGACTGCCCGATCGCGATCAGCACCGACCTGCACGGCAACGTCTCGCAGCGTATCATCGACAGCATCGACATGTTCTCGACCTATCGCACCGCGCCGCACATCGACGTCGAGGAGACCATGCGCCGTGCGCTGTCGATGCTGGTCCGCAGCCTTCGACAGGGGGTGCGGCCGGGGGTGGCCTGGGCGCCTATACCGGTGTTGCTGCCCGGCGAGCGGACCAGCACGGTGGATCAGCCGGCGGCCGGGCTCTACGCCGGGCTGCCAGCCATCGAGGCCGATCCCGGGATCTGGGACGCCTCGCTGATGATCGGCTACGTCTGGGCAGACGAGCCGCGCGCCACCGCAGCAGCGGTGCTGACCGGCACCGACCGGGGCGCGCTGCTGCGGGAAAGTGCGGCGCTCGCCGCCCGGATGTGGGCGGCGCGGGACGGGTTCGGGTTCGGCAGCCGGGTCGGCAGCATCGCGAAGTGCGTGGCGCTGGCCACCGCGGCGGAGACTGCGCCAGTGATCCTGGCCGACTCCGGCGACAACCCGACCGGCGGCGGCGTCGGCGACCGTGCCGACGTGCTGCGCGCGATGCTGGAGGCTGGGCTCGACGGGGTGATCCTGGCCGCGATCGCCGACGCGCCAGCGGTAGAGGCGGCGTTCGCAGCTGGCCTCGGGACCAGGATCTCGATGCCGGTTGGGGCGAGCCTCGATGCGGCCGGCAGCCGGGCGCTGCCGATCGAGGGGGTGGTGCGGCGGTTGCAACCGGGCCAGGAAGCCAGGGATCGGGAAG
>CAXSEK010000320.1:0-4289 GCA_964235625.1 uncultured Acetobacteraceae bacterium | reverse complement strand
GACCAGCAGGTGATGATGTTCCACAACAGCACGACGGGGGAGCTGAACGTCGTCTACCGCCGCACCGACGGCCATATCGGCTGGATCGACCCGGCCGCGAAGGGAAGCTGAGCAGCGCTACCTTAGGCGCCAAGGTGGTTGGAGCGTTCGGAAGCGACCGGACCTCCAACCCCCACAAGTTCATTCTATGACAGCGACCAAGCGCCCTCATTGGTGCCGCCGGAGCACAGTATGCATCACGCCACGACAGACCGTATGCCATGAGCGGCCCGTTGACCGGGCTTGCGATCTTGATCATCGGTGCCAGTCAATTCGCCCATAACGGCTACCTGATCACGACGCTGCACAACGACCTGCAAGACCAGGACGCTCCGTCGTGACCTACGGCGCCTGTGCCACGGTGCCGGAAGCCTGGATGGCACCGACGCCGGTCTGGTGCGGAACGGCGGTGCGGGTCGGGCCAGGTGCCGTGGTGGAAGACAAGAGCAAGTCGGCGGCCAGCTGGTCGGTCAGCGACCTCATCCATAAATACCATCCGCGGCTGGTCCTGATCGGCATCGCCGACACCCTGGCCGGCTACCGGCAGGGCGAGATCCCGGAACCCTTCATCAAGCAGCAAACCCACATGCTGGCCGAGCGGGTCGCCTCCGAAGGGGTCGCCTGCATCTGGCTCGGCACGACGTGGGGCAGTGAGGGGGGCCCGCTCGGCAAGACTTTCGAGCGCGTGAAGCTGCTGTCGGGGTTGCTCGCCCGGGATGTCGCACCCTGCGAATACCTCGACTCGCTGCCGTTCTCGAAACCAGGCGAGTGGCCGACGATCGACGGCCAGCACCACACGGCGGCCGCCTACGAGCTATGGGGGCACGCCTTGACCGAGGCGATCTTGCAAAGTGCCACGGCTAAGGCGCTGGAGAAGAGCGGGGGGCCGTGAAGCGCCGCGTGCTCGCCGGCGCAAGACATCCCGAAAGTGCCGGAAACGACCGACGTGCCAGCCGGGATCGTGCGCTGACCGAGTTGCAGGGGCAAGGCTGGGCCTATTTCCGCGTTTGAGCGGGCACAGCCTGCGACTGTAGCCTACGTCCTTTCCCACAAGCACAAAACCAACGACATCTGCCTTCTCTCTATCCCGTCGTTCACGGCAGAGGGTCGGGGTGAGGGCCGGACGCGCACCTACGATCGAGCTATCATGGGATCCCAAGCCCCCTCACCCCGCCCCTCTCCCAAAGAGGGAGAGGGAGAAGATAGGAACGCCGCGAACCGAGGTGGCGACATGGCGCATCTGCGCGGGCATGCTGGGTACGAACGCTGACCTGCCGAGGACCCACGCATGACCTACTCGCTCGCCGGACGCTGCGCCCGCACCGGCATGATGGGTGCGGTGATCACCACGTCCAGCATCGCTGTCGGCAGCCGCTGCGCCTACGCCCGCGCCGGGCTGGGCGTGGTGCTGACGCAGCACCGCACCGACCCGCGGCTCGGCCCACGCGGGTTGATGCTGCTGGAGGGCGGCTGCGACCCGGCGGCGGTCGTGGCAGGGCTGGTCGCCTCCACACCGGATGCGGGCTGGCGCCAGTTGGCGGTGCTGGACCGGCATGGTGCGGCGGCGCATTTCTCCGGCGCGCATATCCGGTCCCCGCATGGCGGCGCGACCGGGCCGGACTGCGTCGCCGTCGGCAACATCCTGGCCAACCCGGCGGTGCCGGCCGCGATGGTGGCGGCCTTCACCAAAGCATCCAGCTTAGGCCTGCCCGAACGGCTGCTAGTGGCACTGGAAGCGGGAGACGAGGCCGGTGGCGAGAGCCGCCAGGTGCGCTCGGCGGCGCTGCTGGTCGTGCACGAGCAGAGCTTCCCCTACGTGGACCTCCGCATCGACGCGGCCGACGATCCGATCACGGCATTGCGCGCCTTGTGGGAGGCCTATGCGCCCGAGGTGGATGCGTTCGTCACACGTGCCGTCGATCCGGGCCGCATCGGCGCTGCGATGGCTTGAGGCCGCTCACTCCGTAGCAGAGAACGTTGCGATCCGCTGTGCCCGACAAGTGCCGCAGGGCTGGTGGAACACGATCCCCGCCGCCTCTGCCACGTCCGGCACGATGCCCGTTATGCGCGCCCTACGACAGCGGCCGGATCATCCGCCCCGCCATCCAGCCCTCGATGCATTCGACCACCTGGGGAAAGTACTCCGCGTAGTTCTCGCGCGTCGCGTATCCGAGATGCGGGGTGAGGATCGTGTTCGGAGCCGCCAGGATCGGCGCGTCCGTCGGCAGCGGCTCCTCGTCGAACACGTCCAGCGCCGCCCCGCCGATCCGGCCGGCGACCAGCGCCTCGATCAGCGCCGCCTCGTCCAGCAATCCGGCGCGGCTGGTGTTCACCAGGCAGGCGGTGGGCCGCATGGCCGCGATCTCGGCCGCGCCGACGATGCCCCGGCTCCGCTCGCTCAGGACCATGTGGATGCTGACATAGTCGCTCGCGCCGAACAGCGCCGCCTTCTCCACCGCCCGGCATCCGGCGGCCTGCGCGCGCTCCCACGTGAGGTTCGGGCTCCAGGCAACGGGTGACATGCCGAACGCCAAGGCCATCCGCCCCACTTCGCTGCCGAGCTTGCCCAGGCCCACCAGCCCGAGCGGCTTGCCCTTCAGCACGCTGCCGATCCGCCGCGTCTCCCACGTGCCGGCGCGCAGGCTGCGGTCTTCGGCCACGATGTTGCGGCTGAGCGCCAGGATGAGGCCGAACGCCAGCTCCGCCGTCGGCATGCCAATGCCCTCGGTGCCGGTCACCGAAACACCGCGCTCGCGGCAGGCCGTGACATCGATGGCGGCGTTGCGCATGCCGAGCGTGGCGATCATCTTCAACGCGGGGAGCTGGTCGAGCAGGCTGCGCAGAATGAGGGTACGCTCGCGGATGGCGACCACCACGTCGAACGGGAGCAGGCGCTGCACCAGGGCCGCGCCGCCCACATGGTCGGTGAAGAAGATCACGTCCAGGCGCGACCAATCCGCCATGGACCGGGCAGCATCCTGGAAATCATCGAGCACCGCGACCTTCATGGCGCGTCCTTCCTGTGTGATCTTGCGGCCAGCCTAGAACGGGCGGGCAGCCGCGACCATGCGGACCCGCAAGGGTTGCATCGGCGGCGTAAACGCGGCGATACAGGATGAGCGTTAGTAGCAAGCGGCGCGGGAGGGATGCCGAGGCGGTCGCGTGCTATGCCCTTGGACGACCACGGATCGGAGGCCTTAACCGTGTCATTTGGACTCTACGCTCTTTCCGGGCTGTTTATCGGCTTTCTCGTTGGCCTGACCGGAGTTGGTGGTGGGTCCTTGATGACGCCGCTACTGATCCTGCTGTTCGGGGTCCACCCGGCAACCGCCGTCGGCAGCGATCTGCTCTATGCCTCCGTCACGAAGATCGTCGGCACGGGGGTGCATGGCAGCCACGGCAGCGTGGACTGGCGGGTCACCGGCCGCCTGGCCTGCGGCAGCGTACCTGCGGTGATCGTGACGCTGGCCGTGCTCGCGATCTGGCCCGGCGCCGGCATGAATTCGCATTTCGTAATGCTGATGCTCGGCACGATCCTGCTGCTGACGGTGGCACTACTGCTGTATCGTGCGGCGCTGCTCCGCCTATTTGCCGCGGCGGTCGAGCGGTTAACCCCCGCGCAGGTCACGGCCCTGACGGTGTTGACGGGCGTCGTGCTCGGCTGCCTGGTGACGCTGACATCGGTGGGATCGGGTGCGATCGGCATGACGGCGCTGCTGATGCTGTATCCCAAACTGCCTTCGGTCCGCCTCATCGGGTCCGATATCGCGCATGCCGTACCGTTGACGCTGCTTGCGGGCTTTGGCCACTGGCTGCTCGGCGATGTGAATCTCGCGCTGGTGGGGACGTTGCTGTGCGGTTCGGTGCCCGGCGTCATCATGGGAAGCCTCGTCTCATTCCGGATGCCAGACGTCGTTCTCCGAATGACTTTGGCGGCCGTGCTTTTTGTCTCGGCTCTCAAGTTGATGACATGACAGCCGTAAGCGACAGATGTGTCAAATTTGGAAGGACTTTCGCAAAAAAAGCTGTAAGCGCTTTGGTGAAACTGGTGGCGGGTGATCAGCGCGTCGTATAGAAGCTTCGTAACAACCTGATTTGAGATAAGGTTTGGAGGTCGCGGTCATCGACCATGGGTTGACCTCGACGTTTGTCGTATGTCCGTCGTCAATCAATACACTGACGCGGGAAGTGGGTTCCGATGGTTTGATTGGAAGGATGTGAACGTGCCTGTTGAGTCATACGCGACGTTG
>CAXSEK010000319.1:0-4318 GCA_964235625.1 uncultured Acetobacteraceae bacterium | reverse complement strand
CGTCCGCGCTGGCGAAGTCGTTGTTGATCTCCTCCAGCTCGAACACGTCGTCATAGGGCACGTTCGCCTCGGCCAGCAGCACGTTCATATGGCCGGGCATCCGCCCTGCCACGGGATGGATGGCGTATTTCACCACCACGCCCTCGGCCTTCAGCAGGTCCGCCATCTCCCGCAAGGCGTGCTGCGCCTGGGCCACCGCCATGCCGTAGCCGGGCACGATGATCACCTTGGAGGCGTTCTTCATGATGAACGCCGCGTCCTCGGCATTGCCCGCGCGCACCGGCTTGGCCTCGCCACCCGCCACCGCTGCCCCGGCTGCCACGCTGCCGGTGCCGAAGCCGCCGAGCAGTACGTTGAAGATCGAGCGGTTCATGCCCTTGCACATGATATAGGACAGGATTGCGCCCGATGCGCCGACCAGCGCCCCGGTGATGATCAGCGCCAGGTTCTGGATGGTGAAGCCGATGCCGCACGCGGCCCAGCCGGAGTAGCTGTTCAGCATCGACACGACGACCGGCATGTCCGCCCCGCCGATCGGGATGATCAGCAGGAAGCCGAGCGCCAACGCCACCAGGGCGATCAACCAAAACACCGGCTGGCTCGCCGTCACGCAGAACACGATGACCAGCAGCAGCAGCAGCACGCCCAGCGCCGCGTTCAGCGGATGCTGGTATTTGAACATGATCGGCGCACCGCGCATCAGCGCCTGCAGCTTGGCAAAGGCGATCAGTGACCCGGTGAAGGTGATCGCACCGATCGCCAGGCCGATCGACATCTCCACCAGGCTCTCGCCGCGGATGTCGCCCGGCACGCCGATGCCGAACGCTTCCGGCGCGTTCAACGCGGCGGCCGCCACGAACACGGCGGCAAGGCCGACCAGCGAGTGGAACGCCGCCACCAGTTGCGGCAGCGCCGTCATCTGGATCCGGCGCGACAGCGTGACACCGATCGCCCCGCCGATCGCGATCCCGGCGATGATCAGCACGTAGCCGCTGCCGGACATGCCCGACCGCAGCAGCGTGGCCAGGATGGCGATCGTCATGCCCGCCATGCCGAACGCGTTGCCCTGCCGCGAACTGGTCGGGTTGGACAGGCCGCGCAACGCCAGGATGAACAGGACGGCAGCGACGAGATAGGCGAGGGCGGTCAAGCTCGGGGTCATTGGCCGGGCCCTACTTCTTGACCGGAGTGCGCGGCTTGAACATCGACAGCATGCGCTGCGTGACGGTGAACCCGCCGAAGATGTTCACGCTGGCCAGCGTCACGGCCAGGAAGCCGAACACCTTGGCGGCGATGCTGTCGCCGAGCCCCGTGGCAAGCATCGCACCCACAACGATCACCGAGGAGATCGCGTTCGTGACGCCCATCAGCGGCGAGTGCAGCGCCGGCGTCACGTTCCACACCACGTAGTAGCCGACGAAGCAGGCCAGCAGGAACACGGCGAATAGGTAGATGAACGGATCGACCACGGACCCGGTCGGCAACGCCACGGGAGTGGTCACCGCCATCTGGTGCAGCTGGGTCGCCAGCGAGGCAGCCTGGTTGGAGATGCTGGTGGCCTGGTTGGCCAACTCGGTCGGGTTCATGCGGCGGCTCCGGCGGGCGACGGCGTAGCGGAAGGGGCAGGCTTGTAGCGTTCGTGGACCACGGCACCGCCGCGGGTCAGCATGGTGCCCTGCACGATCGCATCGTCCTCCGGGAGTTTCGGCGCCTTGGCCTCCTTATCCCAGAACGTGGTCAAGAAGGTGAGAAGGTTGCGCGCGTACAGGTTGCTTGCCGCGACCGGGATGCGTCCGGGCCAGTTGCGGTAGCCGAGCACCTTCACCCCGTTGGCGGTATGGGCCAGTTCGCCGGGCTTGGTCGCCCCGCAATTGCCGCCCGCGTCGGCCGCGATGTCCACCACGACGCTGCCGGGTTTCATGCCGTCCACCATCTCGGCGGTGATGATCACCGGCGCCTTGCCGCCCGCGACCAGCGCGGTGCAGATGACCAGGTCGTTCTTGGCGACGGTGGTCCGCAGCAACTCGGCCTGCTTGGCACGGAACGCCTCGCTCATCGTGCGGGCGTAGGCGCCGGTCTGCGCGGCCGACTCCTCGTCCTCGACGCCCACGAAGGTGGCGCCGAGCGAGCGGATCTCTTCCTTCGCGGCAGGTCGCACGTCGGTCGCGGACACGATGGCGCCCAGCCGCCGCGCAGTGGCGATCGCCTGCAGCCCGGCGACGCCCGCGCCTACCACGAACACCCGGGCGGGCGGCACGGTGCCGGCCGCAGTCATCATCATGGCAAACCCGCGGTCGAACGCGCCGGCCCCCTCGATCACGGCGCGGTAGCCGGCGAGGTTGGCTTGGGAGGACAGCACGTCCATCGCCTGCGCGCGCGTGATGCGGGGCAGCAGCTCCATTGCCGCCACGTCGATCCCGGCCTCGGCCAATCCGGGAGCCATCGCCGGGTCGGCCCCCGCGTTGGCGACGCAGACCAGCAACGTGCCGCGCGCGATCTGGGCGCGGGTGGCCGCGTCTGGCATCTGGACGGCGAAAACGACGCCCGCGCCGGCCAGGGTCGCCGCGGCATCGGCCGCGATCTCGGCGCCAGACGCTGCAAATTCGACGTCCCGGATCGACGCCTGCTCTCCGGCGCCTGCCTGAACTGCAACGCTCATGCCGAGCGCTACAAGCTTCTTCACCGTCTCGGGCGTGGCCGCAACTCGCGTTTCGGCCGCTGCCGTTTCTTTCAGCACCGCCAGGCGCATCCGTTCTTCCTTCTTGGTGGCGGACGCCCGCCTTGAGCCGGGTAAGATGCTGGAGCGCGCCGCGCTGCGCAAGAGAGCAGGTACGATGGTGCAGCGACGAACGGCTTAACCGTTTGCTCACGGTTCGCGGCCCAGAGTGGCGGCGAAACAGGAGCGGGAGACGGGCTTTGCCTCGATCGGGGAATGTCAGCGTGGTGCCTCGGGAGGCACTCGAGGGAGGTCGGCAGCGTCGGTCCCTGCGCCAGCGCTACTGGCTGCGGCGCGCTGCTACCAAGCGCCGGGCCGGTGACGATCTGCGCGCCTTCGCCTATGCCGCCCGCGCCGCCGCCTCCGGTGACAGGGACGGGCAGGTCGCGGTGGCACTCGGCTACCTCCACGGCAAGGGCGTGCCGCCGAGCCCGCAGGAAGCGGCACGCTGGTTCCAGCACGCCGGTGCCGCCGGGGACGTGGAGGCCATGGTCCACCTGGCCAAGCTGGCGCTGCGAGGCCTGGCTGCGTCGGGCTTGGCCAACGGCCCGGATTTCGCGACCGGCCAGCTCTGGGCCGGCAAGGCCGCCAGCGCCGGTTCGATCGAGGGCAAGCTGTTGCTCGCCAATGTGAGCCTGTTCGGCCCGCCGGGCTGGCGGGATGCGGCGGCGGCACGCCGTCTGTTCCGCGACGTGGCGGAGGCGGGCAACGCCGCCGGCGCGCTGGGGCTGGCCATTGCGATGCTGAAGCATCAGCCAGGTCCGGCGGAGTGGACCGAGATCCACGCCCTGATCCATATCGCGGCCCGCCAGGACCTGCCTCTGGGCCTGTATCTCGCGGGCACCCTGCTGGAGTTCGGGTTGGGCAGCCAGCTGGACCTCGCACAAGCGGTGAATTATTATCGCCGGGCCGCCCTGGCCGGCCTTCGCCCAGCGCAAACCCGGTTCGGCTATGCGCTGCTGCATGGCTCGGGTATCGGCCGCGATACCCAGGCGGGGGAGACATGGTTGCGCAAGGCCGCCCTGGCCGGTGACCCGGCAGCCGCCGCGATCGTGGGTGCGATCTACCTCCACAACGGCGACCTCCCGCCCAATTACGCCGAAGCGGCGAGGTGGCTCACCCGCGCGGCCGAGCTCGGTCATGCTCCGGCCGCGTCGGCCTTGGCGATCCTGTATCGTCAAGGAGGCAGCCTCCCGCGGGATGATGCCGAGGCGGCGGCATGGTCCCGCCGGGCGGCGGAACTCGGTCCATTCACGATGTCCGACGATCCAGCGGCGCTATTGCCACGCCCTTGCCGCTACCCGGATGCCGCGTTCGCGGTGGCCGGGCGCGAGGATCGTGCGAACGCGGACACGATCCGGCGCCCAACCCTGCACGTGGTGGACGCAACCGTCACCGCCCCTTGATGGTGTCCCAGGATTGAGCGACGGCGTTGTCCCGGTTGAGTGTCGCGACGATGAGGTCGATCCCGTTGGCATGCCAGCGGCTGATCGCCTTGTGGTCGGCGCCGAGCAGACGGGCGAGGCGGCGCCAACTGAACAGGTGACGGCCGGTCAACGGGCTGATGAGGCAGCGGCAGCCGACAATGCGGCGGAGCACCAG
>CAXSEK010000318.1:0-4335 GCA_964235625.1 uncultured Acetobacteraceae bacterium | reverse complement strand
GGCGGGATGGTGTGCGTGGAACCCCTAGCTCCCTCCCCCCGGCCCTCTCCCCGAAGAGGGAGAGGGAGAAGGGAGGGGAGGGGGCTTTGGCCGGGGTTTAGGCGGCGGCTTGTAGAATTTCCCAGACGCGTTCGGGGGTAGCGGGCATTTCGATGTGTTGGCCCAGGGCGTCGGCGAGGGCGTTCATGATGGCGGGGAGGGCGCCGGCGCAGCCTGCCTCGCCGCACCCCTTGGCGCCGAGGGCGTTGGTGCGGGCAGGGACGGGGTGGCTGCGGAAGACGAAGCCGGGGGCGTGGCTGGCGAGGGGGAGGGTGTAGTCCATGAAGGAGCCGGACAGGAGCTGGCCGTCCGGGTCGTAGGACGTGCGCTCCAGCAGGGCCTGGCCGATGCCTTGGACCACACCGCCGTGGGCCTGGCCTTCGACCAGCTTGGGGTTGACCAGGGTGCCGAAATCGTTGGCCATGACGTAGCTGGCGACGGTGACGACGCCGGTTTCCTCGTCCACTTCCAGTTCGGCGATGTGGCAGCCGTTCGGGAAGGCGGAGGGGGTGCCGTCGAACACATGCTGCACGTCCAGCTGGCCGGGGAAGCGGGCGGCTAGGTCCATGATGCCGATGCCGCGGTCGGTGCCGGTGACGGTGAAGCGGCCGGTGGAGAATTCGATATCGGCCTCGGCCGCCTCCAGCGCCTCGGAGGCGAGCGGGCGGCCCTTGTCCACGACCAGGCCGGACGCCTCGTGGATTGCGGAGCCGCTGTTCATGATGGAGCGGGAGCCGCCGGTGCCGCCGCCGGCGAGCAGCTTGTCGCTGTCACCCTGGAGCAGGCGCACCTTGTCGAACGGGACGCCGAGGCGGTCGGAGAGCACCTGGGCGAAGGGCGAGGCGTGGCCCTGGTCGTAATCCAGCGTCCCGGTGGTGATGGTGATGCCGCCATCGGGGTCGAAGGTGATGCCGCCCATCTCCTTGTTGGCGGGGGCCGTGACCTCGAGGTAATGGCCGATACCGATGCCGCGGCGCTTGCCCCGGCGGCGACTCTCGGCGCGGCGGGTGGCGAAGCCGTCCCAGTCGGCGGCGGCGAGCGCTTCCTCCAGCAAGGCGGGGAAGTCCCCGCTGTCGTAGACCATGGTGGAGGGGGCGCTGTAGGGCATCTGCTCCGGGCGGATGTGGTTGCGGCGGCGGAGCTCGACGCGGTCGATGCCCATCTCGCGCGCGGCTGTCTCGACCAGGCGCTCCATGTAGTAGTTGCCCTCGGGCCGGCCGGCGCCGCGGTAGGCGCCGACGGGGGTGGTGTTGGTGAAGGAGCTGCGGCTGGTGACCTCGACCAGGGGGGTGGCGTAGACGCCGATGACGTTCTTCACCGTGTTCATCGACTGCGGCAGGGTGGTGGAATTGCTGAGATAGGCGCCGACATTGCCGAAGCCGGTCATCCGGACGGCGAGGAACTTGCCGTCGGCGTCGAGCGCCAACTCTCCGGTCATGTCGTGGTCGCGGCCGTGGCTGTCGGAGAGGAAGCTGTCGGAGCGGGCGTCGGTCCACTTCACCGGGCGGCCGAGGGCGCGGGCGGCGTGCATGATGGCGACGTATTCGGGGTAGACGCCGGCCTTCATGCCGAACGAGCCGCCGACGTTGCCGGTGAGCACGCGGACCTGGGCGGTGGGGACGTTGAGGATGCCGGCGAGGGTGTTGCGCTGACCGAACACGCCCTGGCAGCCGACGCGCAGCACCAGGCGCCCGTCCTCGACGGCGGCGATGGCAGAGCGCGGCTCCATGGCGGCGACCACGACGCGGCTGTTGCGCAGAGTGAGGGTGGTCACGTGGGCGGCACGGGCGAAGGCGGCGGCGACGGCGGCGCTGTCCCCGTAATGGAAGTCGAGTGCGGAGTTGCCGGGGGCTTCGCCGTGCAGCTGGGGGGCGCCGGGCTCGGCGGCCTCGCGGGCGGTGGTGACGGCGGGGAGGGGCTCGATGTCCAGCATGACGGCCTCGGCGGCGTCCCTCGCGGCGTCCCGCGTGTCGGCGACGACGAGGGCGACCGGGTCACCGACGTAGCGGACACGGCCTTCGGCGAGGGCCATCTGGTGGGGTTTCGGGGTGGGCGAGCCATCCTTGTGCTTGCCGGCGGCGGCCTGCATCGGGCCGATGCCGGCGGCGACCAGGTCGGCGGCGGTGTAGATGCCGAGCACGCCGGGCATGGCGCGGGCCTCGCCGGCCTGGATTTCGCGCAGGATGCCGTGGGCGTGGCGGCTGCGGACGATCACGCCGTAGGCTTGGCCGGGGAGGGAGAGGTCATCGCTGTAGCGGCCTTCGCCGCGGAGCAGGACGGGATCTTCCTTGCGGGAGACGGGCTGGCCGATGGCGAAACGGGCGTTCAGGTCGATCGGCATGTCCATGTTTCGGCTCCTCTGGCATTCTGGGGTAGAGTTGGGGTTGCTCGGACTCATTTAACCCTTTTCATCGGTAATTGCCTCCCTGCATCGGGGGGTGATCCTTGGACGAACGGAGAACACGTGGCGCAGCGATTCCTGATCACTGGCGGCGCCGGGTATGTCGGCAGCCACATGGTTGACCTGCTGGTTGAGCGGGGGGCGGCGGTGACGGTGGTGGACGACCTCAGTTTGGGGCATGCGGCGGCGCTGCCGGCGGGGACGGAACTGGTGGTGGCCGACGTGGGCGATGCGGCGGCGATGGACGCCGTGCTGGCGGGGCGGGAGTGGCATGCGATCATCCACTTCGCCGCCGTGTCCAGCGTGGGGGAGAGCATGGTGCAGCCGATGCGCTACTTCCAGGTGAACACGGCGGGCGGGTTCACGCTGATCGAGGCGGCGCTGCGCCATGGGGTGGAGCGGTTCGTGCTGTCGTCCACAGCGGCGGTGTTCGGCGAGCCGGAGGTGCTGCCGATCGCGGACGATGCGGCGACGCGGCCGGGGTCGCCGTATGGCGAGAGCAAGCTGATGGTGGAGCGGGCGCTGGGCTGGGCGGGGGCGCGGCATGGGCTGCGGTCGGCCAGCCTGCGGTATTTCAACGCCGCCGGGGCGGATCCGAAGGGGCGGATCGGGGAGGACCATACGCCGGAGGGCCATCTGATCCCCCTGGTGATCGACGCGGCGCTGGGGCGGCGGGACGCGATCACGGTCTACGGCACGGATTACGCGACGCCGGACGGGACGTGCATCCGCGACTACGTGCATGTGAGCGACCTGTGCGAAGCACATCTGTGCGCGCTGGGGCGGCTGGATACGGGCAGCGTGACCTACAACCTCGGCAACGGGCAGGGGCATTCGGTGAAAGACGTGATCGCGGCGGTGGAGGCGGTAAGCGGGCGAGTGGTGCCGGTGCGGTATGGGCCGCGGCGGCCGGGTGACCCGGCGCGGCTGGTGGCATCGTCCGAGCGGATCAAGGCTGAGGCGGGGTGGGCGCCGCGGTTCGGCGAGCTGCGGGCGATCGTGCAGACGGCGTATGACTGGCGCCGGACGCACCCGGGCGGCTACGGGGACCGTTCGTTGAGAGCGGGGACGGCGAGGTAGGCTATGCGCTTGGCCTCCTTGCGGCCGCGCGCGACCGAGTCGAGGATGAAGCCGCAGGTGCTGGACAGGAAGGCCAAGCCCATCAGCGCCGTGGCGAGCACGGCGGTGGGCAGGCGGGGGACGAGGCCAGTCTTCATGAATTGGGCCACCACGGGGATGCCGAGGACCATGGCCGCCAGGCCGAGGAGGGTGGCGCCGAAGCCGAAGAAGTAGAATGGCTTCTGCTCCTTCAGCAGCAGCACGATGGTGCGCAGGATGCGCAGGCCGTCGGTGTAGGTGCGCAGCTTGGAGGCGGAGCCCTCCGGCCGGTCCTTGTAGGGCGCTTCCAGCTCGCCGACGGGCATGGCGAGTTCCAGGGCGTGGACGGTGAATTCCGTCTCCGTCTCGAAGCCGGTTGAGAGGGCGGGGAAGGATTTGACGAAGCGGCGGGAGAAGGCGCGGTAGCCGGAGAGCATGTCGCTGACCCGGTTGCCGAACAGCAGGCCGACGATGCCGGTGAGCACCAGGTTGCCGGCGCGGTGGCCGCTGCGGTAGGCGGCGCGCAGCTCGGTCACGCGGGTGGCGGTGACCATGTCCATGGGGCCGTCCAGCAGGAGCTGGAGCATGGCGGGGGCGGCGGCGGGGTCGTAGGTGTCGTCACCGTCGACCAGGATGTAGGCGTCTGCCTCGATGTCGGCGAACATGCGGCGGACGACATTGCCCTTGCCGCGCAGGGGTTCGGACCGGACGGTGGCGCCGGCGTCGCGGGCGGCCTGGATGGTGCCGTCGGTGGAGTTGTTGTCATAGACGAAGACGGTGGCGTCCGGCAGGGCGGC
>CAXSEK010000317.1:0-4344 GCA_964235625.1 uncultured Acetobacteraceae bacterium | reverse complement strand
GCGGCATGCGGCAGCGCCAGCTTGAGCAGGAAGTCCGGGTCCCGCCGGGTCAGCCGGATGCTCAGCGTGCCCGCCGCGTCATCGGCCACCACGCCCGGCAGCACGCAAGCCGCCGGCACGCGCAGGCACGCCTCCGCCCCCTCGATCCCGGCATAGAAACTGCCGGCAGTCGGCCCCACGATCCGGAAGATGCGCCGGAACGACGCCGCCGCATCCGACGGCCGCACCGGCGCGCCGTCCGAGAACCGCACCCCCGGCCGCATGTGGAACACGTACAGCAGCCCATCGTCCGACGGCTCCGGCACCGAGTCCGCCAGGTCCCCCACCAGCGCCAGCCCCGCCGCACCCGGCACCCGGCGGAACCCGACCAGCCCGTCGTAAACCACGGCGAACAACTGCCAGTATTGCCCGGTATAGTTGATCTGCGGGTCGATGCTCCCGGCCCCCGTGCTCGCCAGCAAATGCAGCGTGCCCCCTTGTTGCGCCTGCGCCGTACTCGCCAGCAGCAGCCACAGCAGCACCCGGCGGATCATGCCCCGCCCGGCGGCACCGCCTCTGCCAGAGCCTCGCTCTTGCCGGGATAGGTCAGCATGGCGACGGCGATGCAGGCTAGCGCCCCGATCAGGATGTCCAGCACGCGGAACAGCAGCCGCGAGAATGGGTCGCCCCCGGCCGGGATCAGCAGCACGACCACCAGCGTGATGCAGGACAGCCACACCGCGGTCACGCAGGCGAGCGGCACCAGCCCCGCCACGAGCACCGGCATGGTGGGCAGGCCGGCCTGGCGCAGGCCGATCAACCCGATGCCCACCGTCGCCCCCAGCAGGGTCGCGAGCACCCGGTCCCGTCCGGCACTCAGCGTATAGCTCACATCCGGCTGCATCACCACGATGGCGGTGATCAAGGACCAATACCCCTCCGGGATCCCGGCCAGGGTCACCACGCCGAACGAGAGCGCACAGGCGCTCAGCAGCTGGATCGCCTGGTGCAGGTTCTGCGCGCGGAAGTCGAACGCGGGGAAAGTAAGGATCGGTCGGCTTGCGGCCATGGCAAGCCATAGCGCGCGGCGGCGTGAACGGGAAGGCACTGTTTGTGTTCACTTTTTGGGACGGCCGCGTCCATCAAGGCACCGCCGGAAGGAGCGGCAGGAACTTCCTCCAGCCCCCTCTGGGAAAGGGCCAGGGTCAACGGATCCCCCAACCAAGTCCGAAAACCGCCAGCCACGTCCCCCGAACCCGTTATGCTCCCGTCATGGAGCTAGACCCCCCTCTCTGCTACCAGGCCCTCCTCGCCCGCGATCCCCGCTTCGACGGCCGCTTCTTCGTAGGGGTCCGCACCACCGGCATCTACTGCCGCCCGGTCTGCCCGGCCCGCCACCCAGCCTTCGCCAATTGCAGCTTCCTCCCCACCGCCGCCGCCGCGCAGGAGGCCGGCTACCGCCCCTGCCTGCGCTGCCGGCCCGAGACCGCACCCGGCCTCGGCGCCTGGCGCGGCACCTCCAGCACCGTCACCCGCGCCCTCACCCTGATCGATGACGGCGCGCTCGACACCGCCGGCATCGACGCCCTCGCCACCCGCCTCGGCCTCGGCGAGCGCCAACTGCGCCGCCTGTTCCATACCCATGTCGGCGCCTCCCCCATCGCCGTGGCACAGACACGGCGCGTCCTGCTGGCCAAGCAGCTGATCCACGAGACTAGCCTGCCCATGACCGCCATCGCCCATGCCAGCGGCTTCGGCTCGGTCCGCCGCTTCCACGAGACGTTCCAAGCCCTGTTCGCCCGCCCGCCCGCGACCCTTCGCCGCACCCGGGCCACCCAAACCAGCGCCCTTACCCTCAGCCTCGGCTATCGTCCGCCGTATGACTGGGCCGCCATCCTGGCTTTTCTCGCCGCCCGCGCCATCCCCGGCGTCGAGGCCGTCGAGGGCGGGACGTATCGCCGGGTCATCGAGCTGGGTGGCCGCACCGGCACCATCGCCGTCAGTAACGACCCCGCCCGCCAACGCCTCCGCGCCACCATCCGCTTCCCCGACACCGCCTGCCTCCCCACCATCGTCGCCCGCCTCCACCGCCTGTTCGACCTCGAGGCAGACCCGGCCATCATCGGCGCCGCCCTCGCCCGCGACCCCCACTTGGCCCCCCTCGTCGCCGCCCGGCCCGGTCTGCGCGTGCCCGGCGCCTGGGACGGCTTCGAACTCGCCATCCGCGCCATCGTCGGCCAGCAAGTCACCGTCACCGCCGCCACCCGCCTCGCCGGCCGCATCGCCCTCGAACACGGCACCCGGATCGACCACGGCGCCGGCCTCACCCACGCTTTCCCGCGGGCCGAGCACCTCGCTCAAGCCAGCTTCCCCTTCATGCCCCGCGCCCGCGGCGCCACCATCATCGTCCTCGCCACCACAGCCATCGACCCAACCCTGTTCGACCGCGCCCCCAGCCTCACCGCCGGCGTAGCCCGCCTCCGCGCCCTGCCCGGCATCGGCGAATGGACGGCGCAGTACATCGCCATGCGCGTGATGCGCGAGCCGGATGCCTTTCCCGCCGCCGATATCGGCCTGATGCGTGCCATGGCGACGGGCGGGCTGCGCCCCAGCCCCGCCGCCCTGCTGGCCCGCGCCGAAGCCTGGCGGCCCTGGCGTGCCTACGCCGCCCTGCACCTCTGGACGTCAACTTTCACCGCAAAGGTCACCGATGCACTTGCTGCTTGACCACTTCCCCTCGCCCGTCGGCACCATCACCCTGATCACCGACGCCGACGGAGCCCTCCGCGCCCTGGATTTCGAGGACTACGACGAGCGCATGCGCCAGCTGCTGGCCCGCTATTGCGGCCCGTTCGACCTGCAACCCGGCGCCGCTCCGCAACCAACCCGGGATGCCCTCACGGCCTACTTCGCGGGCGACCACGCCGCCCTCGCCTGCCTCACCGTGACCGCAGCGGGCACGCCGTTCCAGCGCCGGGTCTGGGCTGCGCTGCGCACCATCCCGCCCGGCACCACCGCCACCTACGGCGCCATCGCGGCCACGCTCGGCAAACCCGGCGGCAGCCGCGCCGTCGGCCTGGCCAACGGCGCCAACCCCGTCGCGATCGTCGTGCCCTGCCACCGCGTCATCGGCTCGGACAGCTCGCTCACCGGCTTCGGCGGCGGCCTGCACCGCAAGCGCTGGCTCCTGCAGCACGAAGGCGTCCAGCTTCGGCCGGAAACAAACCCTCTTCTCCTTCTCCCGTCCTTGACGGGTGAGGGCCGTCCACGCACCCGTCCAACAACTTAGCAAAATCAGCCTCGATCGACCGTAACGGGTTGTCCAGCGTCCGCAGCCCACCCTGCCGGACATAGCCATGCTTCTCGTAGAAGGCATGCGCGCGCAGGAACAACACGTCCGACCACAGCACCATCCGCGTCCCGCCCGCCGCCCGAGCGAAATCCTCGGCTGCCCTCAGCAGATTCCACGCCAGCCCCGTCCCGCGCTGGCCCGGCGCCACGTACATCCGCGCCACGTGCCAGCCATCCGCCGCTGGGTACGTGCCGACCATGCCCACCACCTGGCCGTCCTGCTCCGCCGTCCACAGCGCGCCACGTCGCCTGGCATAGTACGTCGCGAGCCCGTCGACTTCAGGTATCTCGGCCAGTACGTCGGCCGGCCCAGGCTCGTATTCCTCCCAGCAGCCTGCGATCAGCCGAAGGTAACCGGGCCCGTCCGCGTCCTGGCCAGGCCGAATCAAGCCCCCGCCTTCACGCCAGGGCGGCGCAAAAAGCCTGAATGCGCGAGCACGCCTCGGCCAGCGCCGCATCGCCCGTGGCATAGCTGATCCGCAGATACGGGCTCATCCCGAACGCCGCGCCATGCACCGTGGCGACGTGCGTCTCCTCCAGCAGCGCCAGCGCAAAATCCGCGTCCGTCACGATTCGCGTGCCCGCCGGCGTCGTCTTGCCCAGGCACCCGGCGATGTTCGGATACACGTAGAACGCCCCCTCAGGCCGGTGGCACTGGATGCCGGGCGCCGCGTTCAGCCCGTCCACCACCAAGTCCCGCCGCCGCCGATACGCCGCGGCCTGCAATGCCACGCTCTCCTGTGGCCCATCCAGCGCCGCCGCCGCCGCCGCCTGCGTGACACCGGACACGCCCGCCGTCGCGTGTCCCTGCATCGCCACCATGGCCTTGATCAGCGGCCGCGGCCCGGCGGCGAACCCCACCCGCCACCCCGTCATCGCGTAGCTCTTGGACACGCCCGAGATCGTCAGCGTCCGGTCCCGCAGCGCCGGCACCACAGCCGCCATCGTCGCATGCCGGGTCCCCGTGTAGAGCAGGTGCTCATACATGTCGTCGCACATGATCCAAACATGCGG
>CAXSEK010000316.1:0-4345 GCA_964235625.1 uncultured Acetobacteraceae bacterium | reverse complement strand
GTCTGCAGCAGTTCGCGTCCCGTCATGCCCGGCATCGCGTAGTCGGCGATCACCAGGCTGATGCGCTCGCTCTCCTTCCCGAGCGTCTCGAGTGCGCTTGTGCCGTCGGGGGCCGTGATGACGGTGTAGCCGGCCTCCAGCAGGACCGCTTCCGTCACCTCGCGGACCTGCTGGTCATCGTCGACCAGCAGTATGGCCTCGGTCCGGTCCAGGGCCGGGACGGTGTAATCAAGGGTCAGGTCGGGCATGTCCGGCTTGGACAGGCTGCGCGGAAGCATCATGGTGACCTTGGTGCCATCGCCCCGCCGGCTCTGGATCAGGACGGTGCCGCCGGATTGCCGGACCATGCCGTGCACCTGCGACAGGCCGAGGCCCGAGCCCTTGCCGGGCGCCTTGGTCGTGAAGAACGGCTCGAACGCGCGGTTGACCACGTCTTCCGACATGCCGAGGCCGGTATCGGACACCGTCACCATCACGTAGTCCCCATCCGCCAGATCGGACCAGGCGGAGGCGGAGGTGACCGCCATGTTCGCCGCGGCGATCGTCAGCCGCCCCCCGGACGGCATGGCGTCCCGCGCGTTGAGGGCGAGGTTGAGCAGCGCCGCCTCGAACTGGTTCGGGTCCAGCACCGCCGGCCACAAATCCTCGGCTACCCGCGTTTCCAGACGGGTGTTGGCGCCGAGCGTGCTCGTGAGCAGGCCGACCGTGCCGCGGATGGCATCCGACACGTCCATGCTGACGGCAAAGAGCGGCTGCTTGCGCGAGAAGGCAAGGAGTTGGGACGTCAGCCGGGAGCCGCGTTCGACCGCCTCGGTGGCTGTGTCGAGCAGCCGGGCCTGGTGGGGATCAGCGCCCGGCAGGCGCTTGCGCAGCAACTCCAGGCTGCCGAAGATGGCAGTGAGCAGGTTGTTGAAATCATGTGCCATGCCGCCGGCAAGCTGGCCGACGGCTTGCAGTTTCTGCGCCTGGCGCAGGCTCGCCTCGGTCAGTTCCCGTTCGGCGATCTCCACCTGCAGGCGGTTGTTGCTGTCCAGCAACGCCCGGGTGCGCTCGGCGACGCGCAGTTCCAGGGCTTCGTTCAACGCCTGCAGTTCCATACGCTGCTGCTGGAGCAGTTCGGCCATTTCGTTGAAGGCGGTCGCCAGGCCGGCGAACTCGGCGGTGGCGCCGTCCGGCATCGCCGCGCGCACCGTGAGGTCACCGCTGCCCCAACGCCGGGCCGCATCGAGCAGCGCCGATGTGGGGGCACGAAGAGTGCGGTGGCCGATGAACAAGGCGAGCAGCAGGGAGAGCGCCGCCCCGAGCGCACTGAGTAGGTAGCCGCGCTCGGCGACAAGATCGATGCCGGTGACCAGGTCGGCCACGTTGAAGCTGGCGGCGATGAACAGACCGGTCGCGCTGGCGCCGGGGGGCACATACCCAACCGCTCGCGGTGAGCCGTCCGGGTTTCGCAACAGGGCGACGCCGGGCACCGCCTTGTCGAGCAGGGTTGCGGTCTGCCGCAGCTTGCTGCCGACCGGCTGCAGGCCGCCAGGCGCGCTCGCGAGGACGGTCCCGTCATGGTCGGCGATGACCAGGCGCCCGTCGATCGACTGGTGCAGCGATGCCAGGGCCGTAGCGATGGATCGCAAATCCAGGCCAGCGACGAGCAGTGCGGGTCCGCTGTCGTCGCGGCCGGAGAACGGGAGCGCGAAGCCCAGCAATGCAGGCATCGGCTCCGGCAGACGGGTGAACCGCCCCGCAACGAACCCCCGGGCCGCCAGGAGTGGCCGGACCAGGCTGCCCAGCGCCTGCGGCGGCAGGGGGGTGACGCTGCTGCTGCACACCGGCTCCCCGTCCGGGCGAACCACAGCCACTATGGCGTAGGCCGGGGTCCCGCGGCGGAGATCATCCAGCAGCACGCCGCAATCGGGGCGAAGCTCCTGCACCTGCTGCGTCACGCTGAGCGTGACCATCATCTGCCGCGTGCCCTCGACGATGCCGGCGACAGACGCGCTGACCAGTTCCGCCCGCTGCTGCGCGATCGTGCTCGCCTGCGACTGGCGTTCCTGCTGCTGGTCACGCTGGACGTTGAACAGCACGGCCAAGGCGGGTCCGGCGGCAACGAACACGATCAGTAGCAGGCCTACGAATAAATTCCCGCGCCTGTGGAAAAGTGGAATGGCTCTATCCATCCGAAACAATACGACCCGGCGCCGTGTGCCGACCGCACTCCTACCGGACCGATCACAACTCGGCCAGATTGTAGCTCGTCGCACAGCCGGCTCGCGCCAGCCGCGCTGCCGCAGCCGGTGTATGGTGGCCCTCCCCGGATTCGAACCGGGACGCCCTTTCGGAGCGCGCGATTTTCATCCCACTTCGGCTTTCGCCGCCTCGCGCCATTCGGCTTTCGCCGACCTGCGAACGAGTTCGTGGTCTGGACTGTCCCTTCGCCATGCTGCAAGCGGTTTGAGCCGCAAGCGGTTTAGGCGCTGCCCGTCCAGTCTCTACACCTTCCCGGGCTTTCGCACGGGCTTGGCTCGGGATTAGCAGTGAAGCCTTCCCCGACTTTGAGCAGTTCTACTCCCGGCATTTCCACCGGGGCACCCAAAAGTGTCTGAGTCGCGTTCGTCTACCAGTTCCGACAGAAGGCCATGGCGAAGCTGGTATCACGCGGGATTGGCCCCGCCAAGCCCATGGCGCAGCCAGGGCACCGTTCGCAGCCGAAGCCATTTGCGTCGGCCAGGCATCGCAGCTATAGAGCCCGCCGCGCAGCGATCCCGAATAGCTCAGTTGGTAGAGCAAGCGACTGTTAATCGCTCGGTCGTAGGTTCGAGTCCTACTTCGGGAGCCAGCGCGCGCATCAGTCCCGCATAGCCTCGACCACGTGGCCCCGCGTCGGCAGGCGCACGACGACGCGGACGCAGTCCGGTAGCCGGTCCAGCACGGCGCCTGCCACGTCCTCGAAGGTGCGGCCGCCGATCGTCTCCTCCAGCTGGCCTTCGATGCCGGAAGCGACCGCTTCCAGCCGCGACCGCCACGCGTCGAGGTCCACCGGTTGGTCTGTCCAGGCCTCAATCGTTAGGCTGTGGCCGTGCATGACCCCGTCCACGCCGCGATGCGCCACCTCGACGGCGACGGTCGAGCCGCGCCTCATCGGATATTCCATGCCTTGTGCGCCTGGATATTGAGCCGCCATTCGGGGTTGGCCAGGCAGAACGCCGTTGCCGCCTGCGTGTGGTGCGCCACCTGCGCGCCGTCCATGGGGGTTATCCAGCGGTGCCGGAAGTCCAGGGCTGCCAGCGCCGCCATGTCGAGCGCGGGCTGCGGGAATACGACCTTGATCTCATCGCCCGCCAGCACGCGCAACGGCGCGCCGGCCTTCGGGCTGACGCACACCCAGTCCAGCCCGGGCAGCAGGGCTAACGTGCCGTTGGTCTCAATCGCCGCCTGGAAGCCGAGGGCGTGCACCGCGTCCAGCAGATCCGGGTCCAGCTGCAGCATCGGCTCGCCGCCGGTGAAGACCACCAAGCGATTCGCCGGGCCGGCGGGCCATGTCTCCGTGATGGACGCGGCCAGCGTGGCGGCGTCGGCGAAGCGCTCGCCGCCCACGAAATCCGTGTCGCAGAACCGGCAGGCCGCCGTGGCGCGGTCCACCTCCCGCCCGGACCACAGGTTGCAGCCGGCGAACCGGCAGAACACGGCGGCGCGGCCGGACTGGCAGCCCTCGCCCTGCAACGTGGCGAAGAGTTCTTTGACGACGTAGCCCATGCTTGATCCATGACAGCGGCCGCTGTCCGGCCGGAACCCGGTTTATTGGGCCTCGCCCGCCTGCTATACAACCGCGGCGTCCGGGTAGGGCCGCGTGCCGCGTCACAACAGCTTCACACGCGCACTACGCGCTGGCGTGCCAGATGCCGTGCCGAAGCCCCACCGGCGCGCTGGACGACCCAGGGCCAAGAAGCTGCAACCAGGACCGAAGATGATCTGTCTGACCAACGCCGTGTTGATCCTGCGCGACCAGATCGTGGAGGGAACGATCGTGATCGAGAAGGACACGGTCACCGCCATCCAGTCGGGCGGCACCGGGCTGCGCGGCGCGATCGACATGGAGGGCGACATGCTGATGCCCGGCGTGGTCGACCTGCACACCGATAACCTGGAGCGGCAGGTCCAGCCCCGCAGCAACGCCCGCTGGCCGTCACGCTCCGCCATGGTGGCGCACGATGCGCAATGCGCGGCCGCCGGCGTCACCACGGTGTTCGACGCGCTGTGCCTAGGGGATCTTGGGTTCGACAAGGACCGTATCCGCACCTTCCTCGACGGGGTGAGCGACGGGGACGCCCTGGCTGGCACCGGACTTCTC
>CAXSEK010000315.1:0-4357 GCA_964235625.1 uncultured Acetobacteraceae bacterium | reverse complement strand
GAAGCCGTTCACCGCGACCGCCCGCCTGCAATTCCACAAGGACTTCACGATGGACATGGCGGCGGCGCTGGTGCCGTACTATGCCCGGCTCGGGATCTCCCACCTGTATGCCTCGCCGCTGCTGAAATCGCGTCCCGGCTCGACCCACGGCTACGATATCGTGGACCATAACCAGATCGACCCGGAGCTGGGGGGCGAGGAGGCGCTGCTCCGCCTGGTGGCCGAGCTGCGGCGGCACGACATGGGGCTCGTGCTGGATATCGTGCCGAACCACATGGGTGTGGGCGGGGCGGACAACGAGTGGTGGCTGGACGTGCTGGAGTGGGGCCGGGCCAGCGCGCATGCCGAGTATTTCGACATCGACTGGGATCCGCCGGACGCATCCCTCCGGGGGCGGATGCTGGCGCCGTTCCTGGGCGCGCCATATGGCGATTGCTTGAAGAACAATGAGTTAACGCTGCAATTCGACCCGGCAGACGGGCGGCTGTTCGTCGGCTACTACTCGCACCGGTTCCCAATCAACCCGCGCGACTACCCCTCCGTGTTGCTGACCGAGGGGGGGCCGCTGGAGGAGCCGGCGCGGGCGTTCGGCGAGCTGTCCACCACCAGCCGCGAGGCAATGCGGGCGGAGGCGGCCAAGGCGCGAGAGGTGCTGCGCCTGCCGGATTACGCGCAGCCAATCGCGGAGTGCCTGCGCGCCTACGACCCGGCGAGCGATGCCGGGCGGGACCGGCTGCACCGGCTGCTGGAGCGGCAGAGCTACCGGCTGGCCTGGTGGCGGGCGGCGACGGACGAGATCAACTGGCGCCGGTTCTTCGACGTGAACGGCCTGGCGGGTGTGCGCGCGGAAGTGCCGGCGGTGTTCGACGACACGCACCGGACAATCCTGCGGCTGTATGCCGAGGGGTTGGTAGATGCCCTGCGGATCGATCACGTGGATGGCCTGGCTGATCCACGCGGCTACTGCCGCAAGCTGCGCCGCCAGCTGGAGGCAGCGCACGAGCATCGGCCACACGAGCTACGCACCGAGACCGCCGGGCTGTGGATCGAGAAGATCCTGGCGCCGCATGAGAGCCTGTCCTCCGACTGGCTGACGGATGGCACGACCGGTTACGACTACATGAACGACGTATCGGCCGTGCTGCACGATTCGGCGGGCGAGGCGCCGTTGACTGCGTTGTGGACGGCGTTGACCGGGCGGCCCGCCGCGTTCGAGACGGAGGCGAAGGCGGCGCGGCGGCAGATCCTGCGGGAGAGCCTGTCCAGCGAGTTGTTCTCCACCGCCGCCGCGCTGCACCGCATCGCCCGGCGGGAGCTTACGACGCGGGACTACACGCTGACCGCGGTGCGGCGTACGCTAGTCGAGATCCTGGTGCACTTCCACGTCTACCGAATCTATGCCGGGCTAGGCGGCATTTCGGAGACGGACAAGCACGAGATGGATTGGGCGATGGCCGGCGCCCGGCGCTCCGTGCGCGCGACGGACCGTGACCTGCTGGAGTTGATGGCGGGGTGGCTGTCGGGCGACGGCATCCGCCAGGTCCCAGCCGGCAGCCGGCGGGCGGAGCGGCTGCGCGCGATGGTGAAGTTCCAGCAGCTCTCGGCGCCGACGGCGGCCAAGTCGGTCGAGGATACGTCGTTCTATCGCTTCGGCCGGCTGATCTCGCGCAACGAGGTGGGCACCGACCCGGCGCAGTTCGCGATGTCGCCGGCTGCGTTCCACAACGCCATGCGCACCCGGCGCAAGCGGTTCCCGCGCGCGCTGCTGGCCACGGCGACGCACGACCACAAGCGCGGCGAGGACACGCGGGCCCGGCTTGCGGTAATCAGCGAGGTGAGCGGCGAGTGGGAAGCGGCGCTTGGCCGCTGGACGCGGCTGAACGCGCCGCTGAAGAAGGACCTGGACGGGCCGGCACCGGACGCGTGTGACGAGATCATGCTGTACGAGAGCCTGGTGGGCGCCTGGCCGCTTGGGCTGTCGGCGGGTGATCGCGAGGGCGTAGCGGCGCTGGAGGAGCGGCTGGCCGCATGGCAGGAGAAGGCCTTGCGGGAGGGTAAGCGGCATTCGGGGTGGGCAGTGCCCAACGCGGACTACGAAGTAGCCTGCCGTGAGTTCCTGCGCCAGGTGATGGATCCAGACCGCGTCTCGCGCGTGTTGCAAGACATCGCCGAGTTCGTGGAGCGGATCGCGGCGCCGGGTGCGGTGAACGGGCTGTCGCAGGCGTTGCTGCGAGTGACGTCGCCGGGCGTGCCGGACCTTTACCAAGGGACGGAATACTGGGACTTCAGTCTGGTGGACCCTGACAACCGCCGGCCGGTCGATTTTGAGGCGCGGCAGGCCTCGCTCACGGCCAGTGTCAGCCCGGTAGAGTTGTTGCCGGCTTGGAAGGACGGGCGGGTGAAGCAGGCGGTGATCGCGCGCGCGCTGCAGTTCCGGGCCGAGTCTGGTGGGTTGTTCACGGAGGGCAGCTACGTGCCGTTGCGGGTGGAGGGGGAAAGGGCGGATCACGTGCTCGCCTTCGCGCGGGTGCACGAGGGCCGGGCCAGCATGACGATCGTCACGCGCCTACCCGGTCACCTTCCCGGCATCGGCCCGATTCCCCATCCGGACCCGGCTGTTTGGAGCGGAACCTATGTTGTAACGCCGCGTAACTTTTTAGGCCGCCGCACTTATGACGTATTGGTTCCCGAGAAAGCGGCGGGCAAGGACATGACGGGACGCCTGCCGCTGTCTGACATTCTTGCCACGTTCCCCGTAGCGCTGCTGGAGGTTCGATGAACCGTCTCGTCGTTGTCTCAAATCGGGTGCCCTCGCCTAGTGGCGGCGCCCAGGCCGGAGGGCTCGCGGTAGCACTTGCGGGGCTGATGGCCCAACGTGGGGGCATGTGGTTTGGTTGGAGCGGCACGGTATCCAGCGATCACCAAGTCAAGTCCCACGTTGAGAGCGGGGTGCAATACGCAACCATCGACCTGACACAGGACGAGCACGACCGGTACTATAACGAATTCTCGAACAGCACGTTATGGCCGCTGCTTCACTCGATGCCGGAGCTGATGACGTTCGATCGGCGCAACGCCCACGTCTATCGGGCGGTGAACGAGCGGATGGCGGCAAGCCTAGCGCCGATGTTGCGGCCGAATGATCTGCTGTGGGTTCATGATTACCACCTCATGGCGATGCCGGCGATGCTGCGCGCGCGCGGGATCACGGCGCCCATCGGGTTCTTCCTGCATATCCCGTTCCCCTCCGCCGACATGCTGGCGAGCGTGCCGGAGGCAGGGGCGTTGATCCGGGACCTGGTGTCCGCCGACCTTATCGGCTTCCAGACCCAGAATGACGTGGAGAACTTCGCCGAGGCCGCGCACCGGCTGGCAGGGGCCACGCGGCTGACCGGCGGTTGGCTGCACGTGGACGGCCGACGGGTCCGTCTCGGGGCGTTCCCCGTGGAGATCGAGGCGCGCGAATTTGCCGTGACGGCCGAACATGCCTGGCGCGGTGCGCCGACGGAGCGGTTGCGACGGAGCTTGCAGGGCCAGAAGCTGGTGTTGGGCGTGGACCGCCTGGACCCGACCAAGGGGCTGATCCAACGGCTGGCGGGGTATCGGCGCCTTTTGGAGACGCGGCCGGATTGGCGACGCCGGGTCACGATGCTGCAGATCGCGGCGGAGAGCCGGAAGGACGTCACGGCCTATCGCACGCTGCGCGAGGCGGTGGATCGCGAGGGTGGGGCGATTAACAGCGAATGGAGCGAGGCCGATTGGACGCCGTTGCGCATCGTTGCCCGCGCGGGCGCGCGCGCGACGATGGCGGGATACATGCGCGAGGCCCGGGTCGGGTTCGTGACGCCACTGCGGGACGGCATGAACCTGGTGGCCAAGGAATACATCGCGGCGCAGGATCCGCAGGACCCTGGCGTACTGGTCCTGTCGCGGTTTGCCGGCGCTTCGCGGCAACTGGGTGCCGCGTTGACCGTGAATCCGCATGATCCGGACGAGTTGGCGGACGCGTTGGACACAGCGCTGCGGATGAGCCTGGCCGAGCGGCAGGAGCGGTGGCAGGCCTGCTGGCGGGCGATCGATGGCGCCACGCCGGTGCTGTGGGGGCGGACCTTTCTGGCGACGCTGTTGCGTGTCGGCAGCGGCGCGCCTGCAAATACCGCCACGGCGCCCAAGGCGGCACCGGAGTTGGCCCTGCGGCAGCAGGCTACGCCGGGTTAGCGCTTCCTGCCCAAGGGCACCTCGTACAGTGTTGTATGTGCTGTAAGGTGGGCAGTGTCCTGGCGTGTAGCGGTTGATGCGATGCCAAGCGCAACCCACCCTACGAGGGCGAGATGCCAAAGGGGTGACGTTCGTTGCC
>CAXSEK010000314.1:0-4374 GCA_964235625.1 uncultured Acetobacteraceae bacterium | reverse complement strand
TGAACGGCTTCATGTCTGCTTCCTGGCGGCATCGAGGTCACGGAGGCGCGCTGCCACCGCCGGGTCGTCCAGCAGCGTCGCTGCCTCGCCCGGCATGCGGCGGCGCCAGTTCGGGTGTTCGTCCAGCGTCCCTGGGAGGTTTGGCTGCTCGACGAGGCCGAGCGCATCCTCCAGCGGGACGATCGTCAGCGCACAGGCGGCCCCGCCGACATGACGGATCGCCGCGTCCACCGCCGCCTCCGGCTCGTCCGGCGCTGGCGGCTCGCCACGGGCAGCACCACTCGCCCGCATCGCCGCCCACAGCATGTGGCGGTCCCGGTGGCGCTCGCTGTTCTCTCGTGCGACCCCGTCGGCGTCCAGATGGCCCAGCCGCCGCCGCCACGCCGTATCCTGCCCGGACCACCACCCGGCCACTGTCGCCAAATCGTGCGTGCTGGTCATGGAGGCGGCCCCCCGGTCCCAGATCGCGGGCGAGGTGAACCCCAGATCCTGCGCCCGCTCGAACCACAGCACGCGCATGCCGAGCATCCCGGCGGCGCTGATCCGTTCCTGGAACCCTTCGGGCAGCGTGCCGAGATCCTCGCCGAGCACCACCGCTTTGTTGCGGTGCGACTCGAGCCGGATCAGCCGCAGCATGTCCTCGACGGGGAAGTGCAGGTAGACGCCGTCCGCCGGGCTTGCCCCATCCGGCAGCACCCACAGTCGGGCCAGCCCCATTGCGTGGTCGATCCGTACCCCGCCGGCATGGCGCATCGCTGCCCGCAGCATGGCGATGAACGCGCCGAACCCGCCCAGCTGCAAACCCCGGGGCGAGAAGGCGGCCAGCCCCCAGCCCTGGCCACGCGTGTTCAGCAGGTCCGGCGGCGCCCCCACGGACAATCCCAGCAAGGTCTGGTCCGGCCGCGACCAGCACTGGCTGCCACCGGAATCCACCCCCACGGCCAGGTCCGAGATCAGCCCGATCGGCATTCCGGCCTGCTTGGCCGCCGCCTGCGCCGCGCCGAGGCTCCGGTCGGCGAGGAACTGGTAGAAAGCGTGCCGGGTCACCTCGCGGGCGTTGTCCCGCGCGAACGCAGCCACTGCCGGGCTGAACGCGTCCGACAATCCACCGGGCCAGTCCCGCCAGTGCCAATGCCCGGCCGCCGCCATCTCCGCATGCAGCGCCTCGAACCGCGCATGTCCCTCCAGCGTGTCGCCTTCCGCCGCCCGGAACGCCACGAACTCGTTCCACAACCCCGTCCCGTGCGTGGCCAGGGTGAACTGGGTATCGAGTGCCCGTAGCCGGTGATGGGTCACGGCCGGCCAGTCCACCAGCGTCTCGGCCTCCAGCGCCACGGCCGGCCCCTCGGGGAAATCCAGTGTGGAATGCAGCACATTCAACAAGGTGCGGCTCGAGGGCGAGTAGGGGCTGTAACGATCCGGCGTGGCGGAAAACTGCGCGTGCACCGGGCTGATCGCCACCGCCGCGGCTCCGTGCGCGGCGGCGTTGCGCACGAACTCGGCCAACGCCCCGAAATCCCCGAGCCCACCATCGCCGCGGCGGCGCAGCGAATACAGCTGCGCCGCAACCCCCCAGAGCCGCCCCGCCGCCGCATCCGCCACCGTCCACCCACGGGCCGGTGCCACCGCCACGACCAACTGCTCCTGGCCCATCCGCAGCGTGTGGTATCCCGGCTCCGACGGCAGGTTTATCGTAACCGGGTCCTGTGCCATCCCGGCCAGTGTCCCGCCCCCCTCCAAAGCGAACTCATACGCACCGCCCGGCACCGGCAGCGTCAGCGTGCCCCCAGCCTCCCCCGTCACTAGCGGCGGCAGATGCGACGGGCTGCGGACACTGTGCAAGCTCTCGGCAATGGCACTATTGGTGGCCGCTGGGAGGCCGAGTGCCGCCAGGACCAGCCGCAGCGTCTCGTCCGCGACATCATGCCACCGGCCGTGGACATCCTTCCACCGGAGCGCGAGCCCCGCCTCCCCGGCGAGGTCGTGCAGGCTCAACCCGGCACCTGTCCGACCTCGATCCAGGCGATCGCGGCCCGGCCTGCCAGATGGCCCCCGCTAGCCGCCTCACGCGGACATTCGAACAGCGTCGTCCCGCCCGGGGCCGGCATTTCCACACTGTCCCGGCCAAGATTGACCGCGATCCCCAGCACGCCGTTGCCATCACCCAGCGTCCAGCGCGCCACCAACGCAGACTGGCCCAACACCTCGGTCCCCGCGCTGCGGCAACCCGGGATGCCTGGCATCACCCGCTCGCGCCGCACCGCCAGCAGGTCGTGGACGAAGCTGCTGTCACCGCCGAAGTCCGGCACCGACGCCTGGAACGTGCCGGGCGCGTTCGGGTCAGGGATCCTCTCCCGCCGTTCCGGATCCTGAAAGGCGGCGAAATGCTTGAACTCCGCGCGGCGCCCCTCGCGCACCAGGCCAGCCAACTCCTCGTTATGCGCCGTGAAGAACAGGAACGGCGTCTTGACCGCCACCTCCTCGCCCATGAACAGCAGCGGCACGAAAGGCGACAGCAGCAGCAGCACCGTCGCCGCCTGCAACGCCTGCGGGTCGGCCAACGCCGCCAGCCGGTCCCCCATGGCGCGGTTGCCGATCTGATCGTGGTTCTGCAGGCAGATGACGAACGCCGTCGTCGGCAGATGCGCCGAAGGCTCGCCGCGCGCCCGGCCCAGATGCTTGGATTGGTCGCCCTGGTAGACGACCCCCTCCGCCATCGCCCGCGCCAGCTGCTCGATCGGCCGCTGGAAATCCTCGTAATACCCCTCGCTCTCCCCCGTCAGCAGCACGTGGAGGCAGTGGTGCACGTCATCCGTCCACTGCGCGTCGAAGCCTGGCGCGCTAGGCCCGCTACGGAGATGCTTCGCAGCGTTGTTTTCGTGCTCCAGCACCAGGTGCACCGGCCGGTCTGTCACTGTGCGCCGGATCAGCGCCGCCATCTCGTCCAGGAAGTCCGGCTCGCTGATCGCGTGCACCGCGTCGAACCGCAACCCGTCGAACCGGTACTCCTGAAGCCAGAACAACGCGTTCTGCTCGAAATACTGCCGCACCTCGGGCCGCCGGAAGTCGATCGAGGCACCCCAGGGCGTCTTGATGTCGTCACGGAAGAACGGCTTGGCGAAGGCGTGGATGTACGCGCCGTCCGGGCCGAAGTGGTTGTACACCACGTCCAGCATGACCATGAGGCCGAGGCCGTGCGCCGCGTCCACCATCGCCTTCAACTGGTCGGGCGTGCCGTAAGCCGCGTCCGGCGCGTAAGGCAGCACGCCGTCATAGCCCCAGTTGTGCGCCCCTGGGAAATCCGCGATCGGCATCAGTTCGATCACGGTGACGCCCAGCGCCTGCAAACGCGGCAGTTGCTCGCGGATACCGTCGAACCCGCCGAACGCGCCCGGGTGCAACTCGTATACCACCGCCTCGTGCCACGGCCGCCCAGCCCACGCCCCGTTCTGCCAAGCATAGGCATGAGGATCCACCACCAGGCTCGGATCGTGCACGTCCCCCGCCTGCGCGCGGGACGCCGGGTCGGGAAACGCCACCCCGTCCGCCGTCTTGTATCGGTAGCGCGTGCCAGCTGGCGCCTCTGCCACGGCCGTGAACCACCCGTCCTCCGTCGCCAGCATCGGGCGATCGGCCCCGCCAAGCTCGAGCGTCAGCCCCCCCGCCGAGGGAGCCCACACCCGGAACGAGGTCGTCTCGCCGTCCAACGCGGCACCGAACGGAAGGGGATGGGCGAACCGTTCGGTCATGCGTCAAGCTCCAGCGACCGCGGGCTATCCGGCGGTCAAGATGATGGTGGCCAACGGCGGCAACGTCAGCAGCAGCGAGGCGGGGAGCTCATGGCTCGGCACGTCCTCCGCCTGGACGGCGCCGCCATTGCCGACGTTGCTGCCCCCGTAGGTGGAAGCATCCGTGTTCAGAACCTCCCGCCAAGCGCCACCTTGCGGCACGCCGAGGCGGTATCCGTAACGCGGGACAGGCGTGAAGTTGCAGACAACCAGGGCCGGTGTCGCACTTTCATCACCGAACCGAAGATAAGCGAACACACTTTGCTCCGCGTCGTCCAACACGACCCAGCGGAACCCGTCCGGCGAACAATCTCGCGCATGCAGCGCCGGCAAGATCTTATAGAGCCCGTTAAGGTCCCGCAACAAAGTCTGGACGCCCCGGTTCTCCGGCTGGTCCAGCAGCTGCCAATCGAGCCCGTGATCGTGGTTCCACTCCCGCTCTTGCGCGAACTCGCCGCCCATGAACATCAGCTTCTTGCCGGGGTGCGTCCACATGAAGCCGAGATAGGTGCGCAGGTTGGCGTATTTCTGCCACCGGTCTCCCGGCATCTTCCCGAACAGCGAGCCTTTGCCATAGACGACCTCG
>CAXSEK010000313.1:0-4389 GCA_964235625.1 uncultured Acetobacteraceae bacterium | reverse complement strand
TTGTGGAGAAGGTCGCCGGGCACCCGCGGGCGATCACCCCACGCAGCGGCGGTAAGAGCATCACTGCATCGCTTACGTTGTCGCCGGACAGCTTCGTGACCATCCTCCTCCGCCCGGCTCCGGACGGCAGCCTTTCCGCCACCGCGGCCCCGGACGGCGCGGAGTTCAACCAGGCCCGCGCCCGCATCTCATTCTACAACGCCACGCCGAACTGTGCCGCCGGCAACCTATCCCTGGTCCCCGCCGGCACCGCCGTGTTCGCGGACGTGGCCGCCGGCGCCAACAAGAACCGCAGCGTGAACCCTGTCACCGCCACCATCCGGGCTGCATGCACCGGCACTGCTGCGCCGGACCTGGCCCTTAGCGGAATGGAAGTCGGCGGCAGCTACAGCGTATGGCTCATGCAACCCGCCACAACGCCCATCGCTTTCATCACCCGCGACACGACGCTACCATACAAGAAATAGCGCTAAGGCGTAGGAAGGGCTTTGAGCTCATCAACTGAGGGTGGGGCTCTCCCCCAAACCTCGCCAACGAACAGCCGCCCTCAGGACGCCTGTGAACAGGCAGCCGTTAAGCCCGCTCCAACTCCGCCTGCAGCTCCGGCAGCGCCGTGAACAAATCCGCGACCAACCCATAATCCGCCACCTGGAAAATCGGCGCGTCCTCGTCCTTGTTGATCGCCACGATCACCTTGCTATCCTTCATCCCCGCCAGATGCTGAATAGCGCCCGAAATCCCGATCGCCATGTATAAATCAGGCGCCACGATCTTGCCCGTCTGCCCCACCTGGTAATCGTTCGGCACGTACCCGGCATCCACCGCCGCACGGGAGGCGCCCACTGCTGCACCCAACCGGTCCGCGATCGGATCCAGCAACTTGAAGTTGTCGCCGTTCTGCATGCCCCGGCCGCCGGAAACCACGATCCGCGCCGCTGTCAATTCCGGCCGCTCGGACTTCGACAGTTCAGCCGAAACGAACTTCGAACTGCTGTGCGACGCCGTCGCATCCACAGCCTCGATCGTGGCGCTGCCACCCTCGGTCGCCACCGGATCGAAGGACGCCGCACGCACGGTCAACACCTTCTTCGCGTCCGAGGACGTCACCGTCGCCATCGCGTTGCCGGCATAGATCGGCCGGACGAACGTGTCGGCGTCCACAACGCCGGAAATGTCGCTGATCGGTTGCACGTCCAGCAGCGCCGCCACTCGCGGCATCACGTTCTTGCCCGTCGCCGTCGAGGCAGCGAACAGATGGTCATGATGCCCGGCCATCGACACCAACAGGTCGGCCAGCGGCTCCGCCAGCGCGTGCTCGTACACCGCGCTGTCCGCCTTGTGCACCTTGCTGACGCCTGGGAGCTTTGCCGCCGCCTCGCAGGCCGGGCCGATATTCTTCCCCGCCAGCAACACGTGCACCTCGCCCAGCTTCAGCGCCGCCGCAATGGCGCTGCGGGACGGCTGCTTGATGGTCGAACCCTCGAAATCGAGTAGGACGAGCGACGCCATTCAGATCACCTTCGCTTCGGTTCGCAGTTTGGAGACGAGTTCAGCCACCGAGCCGACCTTCTTGCCGGCAGTGCGCTTCGGCGGCTCGGCCACGCTCACCAGCCGCAGCCGCGGCGCCGGGTCCACGCCGAGCACCTCGGGCTTGATCGTCTCGATCGGCTTCTTGCGCGCCTTCATGATGTTGGGCAGCGACGCATAGCGCGGCTCGTTCAACCGCAAATCGGTCGTAATGATCGCCGGCAGCGTTAGCGTCAGCGTCTCCAGCCCGCCATCGATTTCGCGCGTCACCATCAGCGTGTCGGCGGAGATCTCGAGCTTGGAGGCGAACGTTCCCTGCGGCCAGTCTAGCAGGGCGGCCAGCATCTGCCCCGTGGCATTCATGTCGTCATCGATCGCCTGCTTGCCCATGATCACCAGGCGCGGCTCTTCCTTGGCCACGATCGCCTTCAGCATCTTGGCCACCGCCAACGGCTGCAGCTCCACCGTGGTCTCCACCAGGATGCCCCGGTCAGCCCCCATCGCGAGCGCAGTGCGGATCGTCTCGGCGCAAGCGGGCAGCCCCATGGAGATGGCGATCACCTCTGTGGCGACCCCTTTCTCCTTCAGCCGCACGGCCTCCTCGATGGCGATCTCGTCGAACGGGTTCATCGACATCTTGACGCCAGCAGTCTCCACGCCAGTGCCGTCCGCCTTGACGCGCACCTTGACGTTGTAATCGACCACACGCTTGACGGGGACGAGGATTTTCATTGGTGCGCCGTTGTTTCCTGGACCTTGGGATTGGCTACGCGGCGCGGCCCCGGCGGTTCCGCGGGCGTCACGGACCAGGCCCAGGCCGGACCACAGACAATGTCCGACCTTAAGAGCCGCCCGCGCAAGCTGTCAAACACGTCAGGCCGACTTCAGCAGGTGCAGCAACAGGATGAACAGCAACAGCGTCCCCGCCTGCAGCAACACGCGCCAGCGCATCAGCCGGTTGGAGCGGTAGGGATCGTTGCCCCCACGCGCCAAGCCGATCAACCCGGCAAACAACACGCCCAACGTGGCCAGCATCATCAGGGCAACCAGGATGATCAGCACGGCTTTCATGTCTTAGAAGATGGGGCGGCTCGCCCGTTTGTGCACCCCGCCAGGCGGCACGCGGCCCGTATCGGTTGACACCGGCCCGCCCTGTATGACCGTACCGCGCCATGCGTATTGCTTCTTTACTCCTCCTGCTCGGCCTGCTGCTCCCCCTGGGCGCACGCGGCCAATCTGCGGCCGCCCCGTCCGCCACCCCCGCCGCCCCCTCGCTGACCCCGGGGCAGGCGCAGGCGGTGTTGGACGTGCTGCAGGACGACAAGAAGCGCGCCGCGTTTGCCGCCATCCTCGAGAACATCGTCCACGCCCTCCCGGCCGCCCCCGCCAAGCCCCCCGTCGTGGCCGCCGACAGCGTGGGCGCGGCCCTGGTCATGGAGGGGTCGCGATGGGCCTCCCGGCTCGCGGAGGAGTTCGAGTCCACCATACAGACCGTGGGCGACGTACCGCTGCTCTGGCGCTGGGTCAGCACCACCGCCACCGACCCGGCGGCCCGGACCCGCATCACCGATGCCATGTGGAAGCTGGCCGTCGTCGTGGCGGTTGCCCGCGCCGTCGAGTGGGTCGCCCGCCGCATCCTGGCCTCCGCCCGCCGCATCCTGGAGGCGCGTGCCCCGACCGATGAGCCGATCCCCGAGGACCATCCGGACCCCACTTCCAACGACGTGCATGCTGCCCGCCGCCGCGGCCTGAGCGTCGCCTGGCGCATGCTGCGGCGGCTGCCTTTCGTGCTCGCCGCCCTGCTGCTGGACCTGGTCCCGGTCGCCGTCTTCGCCGCGATCGGCCACGCCATGCTCACCACGCCGCTCGGCGCGCAGACCAACACCCGCCTCGTCGTGCTCGCCGTGGTCGACGCCTACGTGATCTGCCGGGTCGTCATGTGCGTCACCCGCACCTTCGTCTCCCCTACCAACCACCGGCTGCGGTTGATCCAGTGCGACGACTACTGGGCAGGGTTCATCGAGCGCTGGGTGCGACGCCTGAGCGGAGTCGTGGTGTTCGGCTTCGCGGTGGCGGAGGTGGGGCTGCTGTTCGGCCTCTACCGCGCCGCGCATGACGTATTCCTCAAGCTCGTCTTCCTCATCGTCCATATCATGCTCGTGGTCGTGGTGCTGCGGTCGCGCCGGGCGGTCACCCACCGGCTGAGGGCGCGCCGCGGCCGCCAGGGCACGCTGGTTAGCCTGCAGAACCACCTCGCGGCGCGCTGGCACTTCATCGCCATCTTCTACATCGTCGCCCTCTGGCTGGTCGCAGCCATGGAGATCCGCGACGGCTACGCCCGCCTGCTCACCTTCTTCGTCGAGACCACGGGCACTGTTATCGCCGCCAGGCTGGCCGGCATCGTCTTGCTCGGCGCGCTGGACCGCACGATGCGGCTCGGTGCCGACAACTCGGCGCGGTACCCGGGGCTGGAGCAGCGCCTGCTGAACTACTACCCCGTGCTGCGCGCCGTGCTGATCGCCGGCCTCAGCGTGGCGACCGGGCTGGCCCTGCTGGAGGTGTGGGGGTTCGCCCCGATCGGCTGGTTCTCGGGCGGTCAATTGGGCGAGCGCCTCCTCTCCGCCCTCACCACCTCGGCCATCACCATCCTGATCGCCATCATCGTGTGGGAGGCGGCCAATGCCGGCGTGGAGGGCAAGGTCGCGAGCCTGACCCGGGCGGCGCAGACCGCGCGCGCCGCCCGCCTGCGGACCCTGCTGCCCATGCTACGGACGGCGCTACTGGTCACCATCCTCATCATCGCCGGGCTGATCGTGCTGAGCCAGGTGGGCGTGAACATCGCCCCGCTGCTGGCCGGCGCCG
>CAXSEK010000312.1:0-4392 GCA_964235625.1 uncultured Acetobacteraceae bacterium | reverse complement strand
TCGACCGTGGCAAGGTAGAACTTGCCGCCGTCGAAATCCCGGCGCGAGCGCGGATTCTTCAGCAACTGGAACTTGTGCGTGGAATCGGCGGGCCACGGCGAGTCGATCGCCTCCGAAGCCTTCACGACCGGGCCAGCCTGGATATAGGTCTCGCCCTTGGGGAAAGCATCGAACGCGGCCTGGGTCAGGCCGAAGTTCTTCGCCAGCATGGCGTGCGGCGTAAGGTCGATCCAGTCCGAGATCGAGAACGTGCCGTGCTCGGAGAATGCACCGTTGTCGAACGACAGGATGAAGTGGCAGGGCTCGTCACCGATCGTCTGGATCGAGTGGCCATGGCCCTTGGGGAAGAACCACAGGTCGCCGGGCACATAATTGTTGAACTCGGTCTGACCGGACGGGTCGAGCACGGTCGTCTGGCACTTGCCCGCGATGACATAGGCCCATTCGGCCGCGATCGCGTGCCAATGCAGCTCCCGCGACGCGCCGGGGTTAAGGAGCATGTGGACGCCGGCAATGCCCTTCATGATCGGCAGCTGGTGTTCGGTGGATTCTTTGGCCCAGCCGCCGGACGTGACCTTGGGGGCCGAGCCGTCGAGGGAGCGCGTGAACTGCGGCATCTCCTTCACGTCCTCGGGGTCGTGATAGGCGACCGTCGCACCGGGGGCGAGCTGCTGGACCTGTCGGCCGATGCCACCCTCGCCAGGCTTGCCGTGATCGGTTTGCACCGTATCGGCAGCAGCGGCATTGGTCAGGGCCAGTAGGCCTCCGACGCCAAGCGCCGCCGTACCGAAGAATGTGCGTCTGCTGTTGTCCATCGTCGTTCCCCTTGCTAGTTTTTCGGGCGCCACCCTCGTCGAACGACGAGGTCGATGACGGTCCCTGTGGGCTCAGTCTAATCGAAGTTTCGCGGGGTGGAAGCCCCCGCCATCGCCACCAGCTTCGACGGCCGGAAACGGCACCGGCCGCCACCGGAATATCCGGACGCGCCGAGCCCAGGACAAAGGGCTCGGCACTCCACTCAGGCAGCCTCCGCCAGCCGCCCGTTGATCACCAGCCCATCGCGGTCGGCACTCACATGCACCACCTCGCCGTCATGGATCGTGCCCTCCAGCAACTGCCCGGCCATCGGGTTCTGCAGCGTGCGCTGGATCACCCGCTTCAGCGGACGCGCGCCATATACCGGGTCATACCCGGCCTCGCCCAGCCAGTTCAGCGCCATCTCGTCCAGCTCCAGCGTGATGTGCCGGTCCGTCAGCAACTGCTGCAGCCGCTGCAGCTGGATCGTCACGATCGCCGCCATGTCGCCGCGCTGCAGGCGGTTGAACTGCACGATCTCGTCCAGCCGGTTCAGGAACTCCGGCCGGAAATGCTCCCGCACCACCCGCATCACCTGCGCCCGCACCAGCTCCGTCGTCTCGCCTTCGGGCTGGTGCGCCATCAGGTCGCTGCCGAGATTGCTCGTCAGCACGATGATGGTGTTGCGGAAATCCACCGTGCGGCCCTGCCCGTCGGTCAGCCGCCCGTCATCCAGCACCTGCAGCAGCACGTTGAAGACGTCCTCGTGCGCCTTCTCCACCTCGTCGAACAGGATCACCTGGTACGGCCGGCGCCGCACCGCCTCGGTCAGCACGCCGCCCTCGTCGTAGCCGACATAACCTGGTGGTGCCCCGATCAGGCGGCTGACGGCGTGCTTCTCCATGAACTCGCTCATGTCGATGCGGACCATCGCCCGGTCGTCGTCGAACAGGAACGCCGCCAGCGCCTTGGTCAGCTCCGTTTTGCCGACGCCGGTCGGGCCCAGGAACAGGAACGAGCCGATCGGCCGGTTCGGGTCCTGCAACCCGGCCCGCGCGCGGCGCACCGCGTGGGCCACCGCCTCCAGCGCCGCCTCCTGCCCCACTACCCGGTGCCGCAGGCTCTCCTCCATGCGCATCAGCTTGGCACGCTCGCCCTCCAGCATCCGGTCCACCGGCACGCCGGTCCAGCGGCTGACCACGCCGGCGATCTGGTCCGCCGTCACCGCCTCGTTCACCAGCCTGCCATCCGCCTGCCCGGCGGCGATCTGCTGCTCCAGCTGCGGGATCACGCCGTACATCAGCTCCGACGCACGGCCCAGATCGCCACGCCGCTGCGCCACCTCCACCTCGCTGCGCGCCGCGTCCAGCTGCTCCTTCAGCTTCTGCGACCCGGCGAGCTGGTCCTTCTCCGCGTGCCAAGCCGCCGTCATGGCATCGGACCGTTCCTCGATCTCCGCCAGCTCATGCTCCAGCTTGCCCAGCCGCTCGCGGGAGGCAGCGTCCTCCTCCCGCTTCAACGCCTCGCGCTCGATCTTCAGCTGCAACAGCCGCCGGTCCAGCTCGTCCAGCGCCTCGGGCTTGCTGTCCACCTGCATGCGCAGCCGGCTCGCCGCCTCGTCCATCAGGTCGATCGCCTTGTCCGGCAGGAAGCGGTCGGCGATGTAGCGGTTGGACAGCGTCGCCGCCGCCACCAGCGCGCCATCCGTGATCCGGACGCCGTGGTGCAGCTCGTACTTCGCCTTGATGCCGCGCAGGATGCTGATCGTGTCCTCCACGCTCGGCTCCCCCACGAACACCGGCTGGAACCGCCGCGCCAGCGCCGCATCCTTCTCCACGTGCTTGCGGTACTCGTCGAGCGTGGTGGCCCCGATGCAGTGCAGCGCCCCGCGGGCCAGCTCCGGCTTCAGCAGGTTGGACGCATCCATCGCCCCATCCGCCTTCCCGGCACCAACCAGCGTGTGCATCTCGTCGATGAACAGGATCACCTCGCCGGCCGCGCCCTCGATCTCCTTCAGCACCGCCTTCAGCCGCTCCTCGAACTCGCCGCGATACTTGGCCCCCGCCACCATCGCCCCGAGGTCCAGCGCCATCACCCGCTTGTTGCGCAGCGACTCCGGCACGTCCCCATTGACGATCCGCAGCGCCAGCCCCTCGACGATCGCGGTCTTGCCCACGCCGGGCTCGCCGATCAGCACGGGGTTGTTCTTCGTCCGCCGCGCCAGCACCTGGATCGCGCGCCGGATCTCCTCGTCCCGCCCGATCACCGGGTCGAGCTTGCCGTCCCGCGCCAGCGCCGTGACGTCCCGCGCATACTTCTTCAGCGCGTCGAAGTTCTCCTCGGCGTTCGCACTGGTCACCTTGCGGCCCTTCCGGATATCGGCCACCGCCTTGTCCAGCGCCTGCGGCGTGGCACCGGCCTGCCGCAACACCCGCGCCGCCGGCGTGTCGGACGCCGCCAGCGCCAGCAGCAGCCGGTCCTGCGCCACGAACTCGTCGCCCGCCTTCTGCGCATCGCGCTCCGCCTGATCCAGCAGCCGGACGAGTTCCGCCGTCGCCGCCGGCTGCCCGGCGCCGCTGCCCTGCACCCGCGGATTCCGCGCCACCTCGGCATCGATCGCCGTCTGCGCCGCCTTCGGGTCCGCCCCGGCCGCACGCAGCAACCCGGCAGCCGCCCCCTCCTCATCGTCCAGCAGCGCCTTCAGCAAATGCTCGGGCGTCAGCCGCTGATGGTAGTCCCGCATCGCGATGGTCGAAGCGGCCTGCAGGAAGCCTTTGGCACGGTCAGTGAATTTCTCGATGTTCATGAATGTCCCTTTCGAAGCAGGCGACAAGTGGGAGCACGCCCCTCATCAGGCAGCGCGCGACCGAACACAGATGGGAGGCGGCGACCGGCCGCTCAAGTGGCGGGGCCTAAGCGCCACAGAGGGTAGTAGCGGCAGGGCGCTGCCCTGCACCCGGAAGGGGACAGTCGTCCCCTTCACCCCTTTAGGTTGGTGTTACCGCAGCCGTTCCTCAGCCGCCACGGAACGGCGCACTCACCACCATCCGGGCCTCCACCGCCGCGCCCCGCGACGAGGCGCGCGCGAACAGCGCCGACACCTCACCCGGCGTCCGCCGCTTCCAGGGATGCCGCATCCCCGGCCGCCCCGCGATCCCAAGATCCCGCCGGATATCAGCGATCACCTCCTCCACCGGCCGCCCAAGGTCCTCTTCGAACTCCGGCGCATCCATCCGCTCATACAGCTCGGCCCGCAGGCTCTCCGCCCGCTCCCCGTCCCCATGATCCGCCTCGATGGTATCCTCAACCGCCCGGATGACCTGCCGCCGCATCAACGCCCGCCGCTCCACGACCGGCGCCACCGGCACATCCAACACCCGCAGCAAAGCCACCGTCCGCCGCACCGTCCGCGCAATCCGGTCAAACGCCACGGTCGCCTCAGCCACCGCCGCCCCCGCATCACCAGCCGCCCCAGCCTCCCCAGCCGCCGCATCCAACACCGCAGCCCGCCGATGAACCATCCGAGCCAAATCCATGCCCATCTCGACCAACTCGTCCAACACCCCCCGATACCGCTCCCCACCCGCCAAAAGCGGT
>CAXSEK010000311.1:0-4396 GCA_964235625.1 uncultured Acetobacteraceae bacterium | reverse complement strand
GCTACGACCGCACCGCGCACCACCTCGCCGGCCTGTTCGAGAAGAACTTCGCCACGTTCCAGGACGTCGCCAGCGAAGACGTGAAGAACAGCGCCATCCGCGCAGCCGCTTAATTCAAAACAACCCTCCCCCGCTTGCGGAGGAGGGTGACCATCGCGACGCAATGGTGGAGGGGGCGGGGGCACGCACCCACCTTGCTTTCCCTTTCCTCACCCCCGACCATCGCACCATGAGCCTAAACCTAACCCGCACTCCCCGCTTCGCCTTCGCCCGGCGCTTGCTGGAGAACCCAGGCGCCGTCGCCGGCCTCGCCGTCATGGTGGGCCTCATCCTCCTCGCTGTCGCGGCGCCCCTCGCCGCCCGCCATGGCGCGGCCGAGCAGTTCCGCGACCACTTCCTGGCCCCGCCGTTCCAGCAGGCCACCTTTCCCCTCGGCACCGACAGCCTCGGCCGCGACATTCTCTCCCGCCTGATCTACGGCGCCCGCCTCTCGTTGCTCATCGGCGCGGTCGTCGTCGCCCTCTCCCTATCCATCGGCACCCTCCTCGGCCTCGCCGCCGCCTTCGCCGGGGGCCTGGCGGACATCGCCATCATGCGCCTGATGGACGTGCTGCTCGTCTTCCCGTCCTTGCTGCTCGCCATCGTCGTCGTCGCCATACTCGGCCCCGGCCTTACCAACGCCATGCTCGCCGTGGCCGTCGTGCTGCTGCCCGCCTATGTCCGCCTCGCCCGTGCCGCCGCCCTCGGCGAGCTCGCCCGCGAATACGTCACTGCCACCCGCTCGGCCGGCGCCGGTATGCTCCGCCTGATGTTGCTGGTCGTGCTGCCCAACTGCCTCGCCCCGCTCATCGTCCAGGCTACGCTCGGCTTCTCCTCCGCCATCCTGGACGCCGCCGCCCTCGGCTTCCTCGGCCTCGGCGCCCAGCCGCCCACGCCCGAATGGGGCACGATGCTGGCCGACGCCCTCCAATTCTACAGCCGTGCCTGGTGGCTGCTCACCTTCCCCGGCCTCGCCATCCTCGTCACCGTCATGGCCTTCAACCTGCTCGGCGACGGCCTGCGGGACGCGCTCGACCCGAAGCTGCGCCGATGATCGACGCCCAGGTGAGCGGCGCCCTGCTCGAGGTCGAGGACCTTTCCGTTGCGTTCGAGACCGCCCGCGGCCGCTTCAACGCCGTCGAGGCGGTGGACCTCACCGTAGCCCCCGGCGAGGTGCTCTGCGTCGTCGGCGAATCCGGCTCCGGCAAGTCCGTCTCCGTCCTCGCCGTCATGGGCCTGCTGCCCCCCACCGGCCGGGTCAGCGCCAAAACGATCGCCTTCAAGTCCCGCGAGCTGCGCAGCCTCTCCCCCCGCGCCCGCCGCCGCCTCACCGGCCGGGACGTGGCGATGGTGTTTCAGGAGCCCACGTCGTCGCTCAACCCGTGCTACCCGATCGGCTGGCAGATCGGCGAGGCGCTCCGCGTCCACCATACCGTGCCGCGCAACCAGGTCCGCCGCCGGGCTACCGAACTGCTTGCTCAGGTCGGCATCCCCGCCCCCGAGCAGCGCCTGCGCGCCTTTCCGCACCAGCTGTCGGGCGGCCTCAACCAGCGCGCCATGATCGCCATGGCCATCGCCTGCAAACCCGCCCTCCTGATCGCCGACGAGCCCACCACAGCACTCGATGTCACGGTGCAGAAGGGCGTGCTGGACCTGCTGCTCGGCCTGCAGCGCGAATACCGCATGGGCCTGCTGCTGATCACCCACGACATGGGCGTCGTCGCCGAGACCGCCCAGCGCGTCCAGGTCATGTACGCCGGCCAGGTCATGGAGGAGCAGCCCGCCGCCGCCCTGTTCGCCCGCCCGCGGCACCCCTACACCGCCGCCCTGCTGGACGCCCTGCCCGAACGCGCCGAGGGCAAACCCCGCCTGCCCACCATACCCGGCGTCGTGCCCGGCATCGACGACCGCCCCGCCGGCTGCCTGTTCGCCCCACGGTGCCGCTGGGCTACCCCTCGCTGCACCGCCGAGCGCCCCGCTTTGCTGCCCGCCATGGGTGCGAAGGTACGCTGCCACTACCCGCTCGACGATGCCGGCCAACCGACCGGCCGCCACCCATGACCGTGCTTGCGGCCGAGTCCGTCACCCGGCATTACCCCGTCCGCGGTGGGCACCTGCTCAAGGCGGTCGACGGCGTCTCCTTCCAGCTCGAGGCCGGCCGCACCCTGGCCGTGGTCGGCGAATCCGGCTGTGGCAAATCCACCCTGGCCCGCATCTGCGCCCTGATGGAGCCCCCCACCAGCGGCAGCATCGCCATCGCCGGCAAGCCGGCCGCAGCCGATCGTACGTTGCAACTGCAGAACCAGATGGTGTTCCAGAACCCTTTCGGTTCGCTCAACCCACGCCGCACCATCGGTGCCGCCCTGGTCGAGCCGCTCACCATCAACCGCCGCGGCACCCGGCGCGAGCGCGTGGCCGAGGCCCGCTACATGCTGGACCGCGTCGGCCTGCGCCCCGAGGCGTTCGACCGCTACCCCCACATGTTCAGCGGCGGCCAGCGCCAACGCGTCGCGATCGCCCGCGCCCTCATGCTCCGCCCCGCCGTGGTCACCGCCGACGAGCCGGTCAGCGCACTGGACGTCTCGGTCCAGGCCCAGGTGCTAAACCTGTTGCGGGACCTGCAGGACGAACTCGGCATCGCCTACCTGTTCATAAGCCACGACATCTCGGTGGTCCGCCACATGGCCCAGGATGTCCTCGTGATGTATTGCGGCCGCCCCGCCGAGCAGGGCTCCCGTGCCGACGTGCTGGACCGGCCGCTCCATCCCTACACGCGCATGCTTCTCTCCAGCACCCCCTTCGTGGACCCGGCGCGCCGCCGGGCAAGCATCCCCGTTCGCGGCGAGCTACCCTCCCCGATCGACACGCCCCCGGGCTGCGCGTTCGCCGGGCGCTGCTCTTACGCGCAGGACTGCTGCCGGTCGGAGCGGCCAGCGTTGCGGTTGGTCGAGGAGCGCTTGGTGGCTTGTCACTTCGCGGAGACTGTGGCGGGACAGGAGACATGAGCCCGCAAAGCAGCATCGTGACGAAAGACACCTGGCGCGAACTGTTGCAGCCCGCGCTGCGGGTGGTGGACAATCTCAGGGTCAATGGTTACGGCGATCTGCGGGCTGACAGCTTCAAGGCGCGCGACGTATTTGACATGTCCGCCGCCCTTGCCTGGGACCCTCAGGCGGCAAATGCCGCACTTCAGGCGACGAGGAGTTCGCGACCTCTCCTGCTCGCCAGGCTTGACGCCATGGCAGCGGACTCGGACGCCGATTTGATGGATGGGATCATGGTAACGCCGTCCGGTAGGGGCTTCGCAACCGGCATGATGGACAAGCTCGCTGCAAGCGATCGCGGAGATCGACGGTGACAGCGAGCCGTTAAGGCCATGAGAGAAGGATCTCACGTGTCCGACACGATCAATCCCGCCCTCCTGACGATCCGCAACGCCGTCGAGAATGCCAGCACGAGCCCGGTCACGGATGCCACGATCCTTGCCATCCTCCGTGGCGGACCTGGGTCGGGATCGCAACTTCGGGCGATTTTCAGCGACGTATCCTTAGCCGTTCTGTCGCGCGCCGCCCTGTCGACCGGATACCGCTTGAGACCATCCTTTGCGCCTACGCCGCCGCACGAACGACCGCCGTCGCCGCCAACCCCGAACTGGATAAAGCATTTGAAGGTGGCTGGTGACGGCCCCCCACGCCGGGTCGTCGTGGGGGGCCGCTGGCAGCGGTTAATCCACCCTCGCCCCACACTTGGCGCCAGGCACGGCCGTCCCGTATTCCCCCTCCCCGCTCGTGCGACCCCGCCCAAGCCCGTCGTTCCGATGCAATAGAGTTGGAGTCGCCCATGCTCACCAAAACTGCCACCGATTTCCACCTCGCCGCCGACGTGCCGGCATGAGCCGCATCCCGCCCGGCGTCGGCCCGGGCCATCCCCAGGTGCTCGTCCTCGTCGGCGCCACCGGGGACCTTTCGCAGCGCAAGCTGATCCCCGGCCTCTACCACCTCGCCACCGCCGGCTTCATCCCCGGCTTCCGCATCGTCGGCGTCTCGCTGGACGATTTCGGCGCTGACGGCTTCCGTGCCCTTGCCAAGCAGGCACTCGACCGCTTCTCCCACCGCAAGGTCGAGGAACCGCACTGGCAGGCCTTTGCCGAAACCCTCGACTACGTCCCGCTCTCCGCCGGCCCGGCCGCACTGAAGGCCGCCGTGGACGCCGCGGAGCGCGCCCTGGACGGCGACAGCCGCCGGGTTCACTACCTCAGTGTGCCACCGAACGCCGCGATGTCTGCCGTCCGCCTGCTCGCCGAGGCGGACCTGATCCAAAACGCCCGCGTCATTATGGAGAAGCCGTTCGGCGCCGA
>CAXSEK010000310.1:0-4409 GCA_964235625.1 uncultured Acetobacteraceae bacterium | reverse complement strand
CGCTGCACCAAGGTCGCTGCCAAGCTGGTCCGGACCTTCACCGAGCGGCACGGCCTACGCGACCTGTGCCGCGAGTTGCTCGGCGTGGAGATCAGCAAGCAGCAGCAGACCTCTGATTGGGGCGCCGTCGAACTGACGTCGGAGCAGCTGGCCTACGCCGCCTCGGACGTGCTGCACCTCCATGCGCTGTGGGCAAAGCTCGAGACGTTGTTGCGCCGGGAGGGCCGGCTGGCGCTGGCCGAGGCGTGCTTCGCCTTCCTGCCCACCCGCACGACGCTGGACGCGATGGGCTATGACGATCCGGACATATTTAGCCACTGACATTTGTTGGTGGGAGGCAACCCGGGCGCAATCTAGTCATTGCTAAAGGGAAACTTGGAGCACCGACCATGCGCCTTCGTAACGCCTTGATGACCGCCTGCCTCACCGTGCCGCTGATGGCGCAGGCACCGGACCCGCAGACGCTGGATCTGGCCCGGCAGCTCGTCGCCAAGACGGCCGGGGAGCGCGACCAGGTGCTGGCTGGCATGAGTGCACCCATGGTGGGCTTCATGCAGCAGATGGGTATCAACGATCCGACCAAAGCGCGCGAGCTGGTGGACGAGGCGATTATGCCGATCCTGCGTGAACACTACCAGGAACTGGTGGACATCCAGGCGAAGTCCTACTCACAGGCGCTCTCGGTGGAAGACCTGAAGGCGACGCTCGCGTTCTACGACACCAAGGCCGGCCAGGACTTGATCAAGGCGCAACCGCTCTTGGCGCAGGCGCGGGTGACCGGGCTCACGCAGTGGATGGGGACGTTGCAGCCCGAGATGCAGGACCGGGTGGCCAAGACCGCCAAGGCGCATGGCTGGACCAATGGATAGTTTGCTCGTGAGGGTGGCGTATGGCAACGAGCGCTGGCACGGTTCTTGAGGCATCCGGCACGCCTGCGCAACGCTCGGATTGACCGCCTACCGGCAGGTGGCCATACCATAGGGCCATGAGCCTCGCCGTAGCAGCCATCACCGACGTCGAAGTCGCGCGATCCGTGCTCGGGACCGAAGCCGCCGGGCTTCGCGCCCTGGCCGCGTCGCTCGACCGGAGCTTCGACCAGGCCATCACCCTGTTGGCCGCCTGCGAGGGCCGGATTGTCGCGTCCGGTATGGGCAAGTCCGGGCATGTGGCGCACAAAGTGGCAGCAACCCTCGCCTCCACCGGCAGCCCGGCGATCTTCGTCCATCCCGCCGAGGCGTCCCACGGGGATCTCGGCATGGTGCAGCCGCGGGACGCGCTGCTGCTGTTCTCCAACAGCGGCGAGACGACGGAGCTTGCGGACCTGGTGGCCCACGCCCATCGCTTCGGCATGCCCCTGGTGGCCGTGACTGGCCGGGCCGGCTCAACCCTGGCGCTCGCCGCCGACGTCACCCTCCTGCTTCCGCCGGCGCCCGAGGCCTGCGCCGTCACGTCCGCCCCCACCACCAGCACCACGATGCAGCTGGCGCTGGGGGACGCGCTCGCCGTCGTGCTGCTCACCCGGCGCGGCTTCACCGCCACCGATTTCCGCGCCTACCACCCCGGTGGCCGGCTCGGCGCCCGGCTGCAACGGGTGCGCGAGCTGATGCACCAGGGCGAGGCGGTGCCGCTCGCCTCCCCGGCCATGCCGATGCAGCAGGCCCTATTGCTGATGACCGGCAAGGGCTTCGGCTGCGTCGGCGTGGTGGAGCACGGGCGGCTCGTCGGCATCGTGACGGATGGCGACCTGCGCCGCGCCATGGGGCCCGGGCTGTTGGACCAGCCGGTACGCGCCGTGATGACCGCCGACCCCCGCACCATCCGCCCGGAGGCGCTGGCGGCCGACGCCCTGCACGAGATGAATCTCGGCGGCCGGCGGATCACCAGCTTGTTCGTGGTGGACGCCGCCGGGTGTCCGCTCGGAATCCTGCATGTACACGATCTGCTGCGCGCCGGTGTGGCATGACCGTGGCCCCCCTGCCCCGGCCCCGCACGGACCGGCTGACCACCGCCGCCGCCCGGCTCCGCCCGCCCCCCACCAAGCGCAGCCTGGCCAACCGCCGTCACACCGTGCGCTGGACGAAGCGGCTGTTGCCGGTGGTGGCGATGCTGCTGCTGGCCAGCGTGGCACTCTGGCCGCAGATCAGCGCCCAGTTCGACAAGGCCCGCATCAGCTACCGCAAGGGCGGGCTGTCGGCAGACCTGCAAGCAGGCAAGCTGCTGCGGGTGCGCTACCGGGGGCAGGACGCGCGCAACCGCCCCTACACGGTCACAGCCGACGAAGCCGTGCAGGACGGGGCGGAGCGGATCAACCTGATAGCGCCGAAGGGGGACGTGGTCAGCGAGAACGGATCCTGGACCTACGGCGAGTCGCTCCACGGCGTCTACCGGCAGCATGCCGGGCTGCTGGACATGTCGGGGGACGTGGTGCTCTACCGCGACAACGGCGTCACCTTGCGCACGCAATCCGCCGCGATGGACCTGAAGCAGGGTGCCGCCGCGGGGAACGAGCCGACGCATGCCGAGGGACCGTTCGGCACCCTCGACTCGCAGGGGTTCGCGCTGGTGGACAAGGGCGACGTAATCCAATTTGACGGCAAGTCCCGCCTGTTGCTGAACGGAACCCACCATTGACCCGTATTTGGCTCGCCGTGGCGCTCCTCCTCCCGGTCTTCCAGGTAGGGCCGGCGCAGGCGCAGGCGATCGACATGACGAAGGGCGGGCCGGTTGAGGTCACGTCCGACGGCGGCATGGAGTGGCGGCAGAACGAGCAGACGATCATCGCCAAGGGCAGTGCCAAGGCGATGCGCGGCGACGTGACCGTGACGGCGGACCAGCTGATCGCGCATTACCGCAAGAAGGCTGCGGCGCCCGGCGCGGTTCCCCCCCTGCCGGCGGCCGCGGTTGCCGTATCTTCGGCCAAGCCCGATGCAGCGAAGGCGGCCGTACCAGGCGTCCCCGACGACACGGGCAACAACGAGGTCTACCGGCTGGAGGCCGTGGGTAACGTTCATATCTTCACCCCAACCGACCAGGCCTTCGCCGACCACGCCGTCTATGACATCGACCAGGCGGTGCTGGTGATGACCGGGCACGACCTGCACATCATCACCCCGCAGCAGACCATGTCCGCGCGGGACGTCATGGAATATTGGTCGCAGAAGCACATGGCGGTCGGACGCGGCAACGCCGTGGTCAATACCAATGACGGGCGCCGGGTCACCGCCGACGTGCTGGTGGGCTACACCGCCGACCCGAACGCCACGCCGGGCTCGCCCGTGCAGAAGGTCGCTGCCACCACCCCTGCCCCCGCCAAGCCCGGCGCCGACCCGCTGCTGAGCGGCGGCAGCGGCAAGCTGCAGCGGGTGGATGCGTTCGGCCACGTGGAAGTCCGCACCCAGGCCGAGATCTTCCACGCCGACAAGGCCGTCTACGTGCCCGATACCGGCATCGCCCGGCTGGCCGGCAACGTCCACCTCACGCGCGGGCAGAACCAGCTGAACGGCGACGAGGCGGTGATCAACCTCAAGACCGGCGTCTCGACGATGGAGCGGCACCCCGGCAACCGCGTCCAGGGCCTGGTCGTGCCGAACGACGCGCAGAGCACGCCCGGTGCCGCCCCGGGCAAACCAGCCAAGCCGGGAGCGCCAACCAAGTGAGCGGGACTTTTCGGGTGATCGACGGCGGCGCCGGGCTGACGGCCAACGGCGTGGGCAAGACCTACAAGAAGCGCCCCGTGGTGCGGAACGTTTCGGTCAACGTGCGCCGCGGCGAGGCGGTGGGCCTGCTGGGGCCGAACGGCGCCGGCAAGACCACGACCTTCTACATGATCGTGGGCCTGGTGCGGCCGGACACCGGCTCCATCAGCCTGGACGGGCACGACATCACGGGGCTGCCGATGTATCGCCGGGCCCGGCTCGGCATCGGCTACCTGCCGCAGGAGGCCAGCGTGTTCCGCGGCCTGACGGTGGAGGGCAACATCATGGCCGCCCTCGAGGTCGTGGAGCCGGACGGCGACAAGCGGGTGCTGATGCTGGACGAGTTGCTGGCCGAGTTCGGCATCGGCCACCTCCGCCGCACCCCGGCGCTGGCCCTGTCCGGCGGCGAGCGGCGGCGGGTGGAGATCGCCCGCGCGCTCGCCACCCAGCCCGGCTACATCCTGCTCGACGAGCCGCTCGCCGGCATCGACCCGATCGCGGTCGGCGAAATCCGCGACCTGGTCGGCCACTTGAAGGACCGCGGGATCGGCGTGCTGATCACCGACCATAACGTGCGCGAGACGCTGGAGATCATCGACCGCGCTTATATCATGCATGACGGCCAACTGCTGATGGAGGGCCGCCCCCACGAGGTCGTGCAGCACGAGGACGTGCGCCGCGTGTACCTTGGGGAAAGGTTTAGCCTGTAGGCTG
>CAXSEK010000309.1:0-4426 GCA_964235625.1 uncultured Acetobacteraceae bacterium | reverse complement strand
TCGGCACCGGAGCCGCGGCCCTGCCGGACGTGGCGGGCGCCCCCCCATTGCTGGGCCTACCGGCGCTGCTGGCCGCGGGGCTGGTCGCGTGGCTCGCCCTGCGCCCCCGCCGCCCGGCCTTGGCCCTGGCCGCCATGCCCTTGCTCACCCTGGCACTGCTCGGCTTCGAATTGCCGAACACGGCCCCCCTCTGGATCGCCCCCCAGATCGAGGCCGCCCTGGCCCAGGCCGGACTTGCCAACCGCCCCCTCGCCGCCGTCGGTTTCCACGAACCGAGCCTCATGTTCCTCGGCGGCACGGACACGATCCTCGCCCCCACCGGGGCGGACGGCGCCGACGCCCTGGCCACCGGACAAGCCGCCACCGCCGCCGTCGCCGAACGCGACCTCGCCTCCTTCGACGCCGAAGCGGCACGGATCGGCCTGCTCGTCCAATCCTGGGCCACCGTCTACGGCTTCAACTACTCCCGCGGCCGCCAAACCACCCTCACCCTCGTCCGCCCCGAGGGCCCCATCGCCGCAGCCCCGTAGCGAACCCATTATCCCCCCTCTGCTTCCTTCTCCCTTTCCCGTCCTTAGCGAGAGAGGGCCGGGGTGAGGCCCGGCCGCGCACAAAGCCGCCAGCGAGCCACTTGCCACCCGCATCGTGCCGCACCCAGAAATCCCATCCCCAATCGAAAGTTCACGTTAATCTCTTTGCGTGAGACTGGCGGACATGGCGCGGCAAAACGTGGGCGCCCTTCCATCGTCTCGCACTGCCGCGGCCGCCGCGGAGTGCACGGACACGCAGGAGAATGCGTGTGTCCGCTTCCCGATCGATCCAATATCCCGAGCCCTCCGGTATCGGCCGCCGCCGCTTCCTGCCCGGCTTCACCGTCCTCACCGCCGGCCTCGGCGCCGGCGTCATGGCGATGGGCCCGCGCTGGGGGGATGGCGCCCCCACGCGCCCGACCCGCACCGAGCCAGCCGCGGCCACCGTCCCGCCGCCGCCGCCGCCGCAAGCGGTCCACGTCCATTCTGCCAAACTGCGGCAGGACTGGCTGGCGTTCCGCCACTTATACGTCACCCCCGAGGGCCGTGTCATCGACACCGGCAACGGCAACACCTCCCACAGCGAGGGGCAGGGCTGGGGCATGATGGCCGCGCAGGCGGCGGATGACCCGGACACCTTCGCCACCATCCACGACTGGACGATGCGCGCCCTGCGGAAGCGGCCCAACGACCGCCTCCACGCCTGGCGTTACAAGCCGTCCGACGCGAACCCGGTCTCGGATCTGAACAACGCCACCGACGGGGACCTGTTCATCGCCGCGGCGCTGGCCCGGGCCGCCAACCGCTGGAACCGGCCGGACTACGCCCAGCAGGCCGCCCTGCTCGCCCACGACATCCTGGGGCTGGTCCGCACCGCCGGGGCACGCACCGTCCTGCTGCCCGGCGCCAACGGGTTCGACCGGCGTGACTGCTTCGTGGTCAATCCGTCCTACTATGCTTTCGCCCTGTTCAACGACCTGGCGCCGCTCGCCCCCTCGCGGGCCTGGGACAGCCTGCGGCAGGACGGCACAGCGCTCATGCTGCAGGGCCGCTACGGCAAATGGATGCTCCCGCCCGATTGGCTGCGGGTGGACCGGGCGGACGGCTCGCTCTCGATCGCCCCCGGCTGGCCGCCGCGCTTCTCCTGGGACGCGATCCGCGTCCCCCTGCATATCGCCTGGGGCAGCGTGTCCGCAGCGCCACTGGTCGACTCGTTCCGCCGCTATTGGAACAGTTCGCCCGCAGCGCCCGCCTGGACCGACCTTTGCACGGGCGAGATCGCAACATATGCTGCACCCGCCGGAATGCGTGCGGTGGCGACAGTGGCATTGCGGCAAGTTAACATGCCGATGGCGGGATTGACCGCCGTCTCATCGGCTTCGGATTATTACGGCGCGGGCTTGGTGTTGTTGTCCCGCCTCGCCGCCGAGGAGACGGCCGGCCTGGCCAGCTAGGATGCTGGGAGGCTGTAACGTATAAACGGCTCGACGTAGTAGGGAATGCTGTATGAGCGACGACGCGAACGACGTCACCAAAGCACTGGCAGCTTTCGGTGCCCCTTCGATCCGGTATCACAGCTTCGGGCAGGCCCAGGTCAAGCCGTCCAGCGTGGTCATGCCGCGCCGCGTCGTGGCACCGGCCCCGGACGAGACCGTGATGCTCCGCCAGCAGGAGCCGGTCGCTGCTCCCGAGCCGATGCCGCCGCCGCCAAAGCCTGAAATGCTGCAGACCCCGGAGGTGCTGCAGCCCGAGCCAGTGCGTCCAGCCTCGCCGCCGCCCACCGTGGCACCGCCGCCACGCCCCCTGGCCGAGTGGGCGGCACCCGTGAATTCCCCGGCGCCCCGTCCGATGGTGGCTCCGGCGCCGCTGGTCCGCTCCTCCGCACCCCTGCCGAGTCCCGCCGCCAGCGTCCAGTCCACCCCGGCTCCATCCCCATCGACGGTGGTCCCGCCTTTGTTCCCCACCATGCCGGTGCCGCCCCTTCCGGTCCAATCGCAATCACCGGCGCAGGCAGCCATGCCGGCGCACGTGCCCCCTGCCGCCATTGCCGAGTCGCCCATGCGGGTCGCCACCGCACCGATCCCGGTCGCCGCGATCGTGCCCGCACCCGTCCGGCAGGACCCGCAGCCACGCCCGGCACCGGCGCTCATCGCTGCCCCGCCATCGCCGGCAAGCGTCGTTTCACCGCAAACATCGCAAAAACCAGCCGGGTCTGTTCGAAATCGAAACTTGCAGGAGATATTCGAGTATCTGATAAGCGGGCCGACACGCGTTGGCTCGCATCCGGCCTGAGGCACCTCGAAAAAGCTGAAGGTGCCATCTAAGGACCGACGGGCAGCTACGCGAGGCTGTGTTGCCGATCTGCAACATTCGGTGTTGCAAATGAGGCATAAGGCATCGTGACGCTTTGCATGTCCGGCCGGCACGGGACATGTGTCGGGCCAAGGTGGCTGACGTTCATCAACGGCCGGCGCGCCGAAGTTGGGAATGCTTGAATGAGTGAAACGGCACGGGTCCGACGCGCACGGTGGCAAGGAGTCGCCCACAGTAGCCTGGGCAGCCGGCTGATTGACGTCGTCTGTGGCATCATCGGCGCCCTGCTGCTGATCGCCGTCGCCACCGTCCAGCTGGACGCACGGCAGCAGGCGATCCTGGCCGTCACCTCGGCCGTGGTCTTCTTCATCGCCAACCGGTTCAAGCGTCGCTCGGTTTCGGTGTTCCTCGTCGTGCTCAGCCTCGCCGTCTCGCTGCGCTACATCTTCTGGCGCATCACCGAGACGCTAGATTTCGGCAGCCTCGCCGAGTTGCTGCTGGGCTTCGGCCTCGCTTTGGCCGAGATGTACGCGATCATCGTCCTGGTGCTCGGGTACATCCAGACGCTCTGGCCGCTCGAGCGCAAGCCGATCCCGATGCCGGACGACCCGCTGCTATGGCCGACCGTGGACGTGTTCATCCCCACCTACAACGAGCCGATGTCCATCGTCCGCGCCACCGTGCTCGGTGCCATCGCCATCGACTGGCCGCCCGAGAAGCTGCGTATCTTCCTGCTCGATGACGGCCGGCGTGAGGAATTCCGTGAGTTCGCCGCAGAATGCGGCATCGGCTACCTTACCCGCACCGACAACTTGCATGCCAAGGCCGGCAACCTCAACAACGCCCTGGCGCAGACCGAGGGCGAGTTCATCGCCGTGTTCGACTCGGACCACATCGCGACCCGCGCCTTCCTGCAGATGACCATGGGCTGGATGGTCGCCGAGCCACGCAATGCCCTGGTGCAAACCCCGCACCACTTCTACTCGCCGGACCCGTTCCAGCGAAACCTGGCGGCGGGCACCCGCGTGCCGTCCGAGGGCAACATGTTCTACGGTCTCGTACAGGACGCGAACGACTATTGGAACTCGGCCTTCTTCTGCGGCTCCTGCGCCGTGCTGCGCCGCGCGGCACTCGAGGAGATTGGCGGCTTCGCGGTCGAGACGGTCACCGAAGACGCCCACACGATGCTCAAGATGCACCGGCGCGGCTGGGACAGCTGCTACTTGCGCCTGCCGCTCGCGGCCGGCCTCGCCACCGAGCGCCTGATCCTGCATATCGGCCAGCGTATCCGTTGGGCCCGTGGCATGATCCAGATCTTCCGGATCGACAACCCGCTGACGGGCCCAGGGCTGAGCTTCGGGCAGCGCATCTGCTACCTGCAGGCGCTCGGCCACTTCTTCTTCGCCTTGCCGCGCGTCGTGTTCCTGACCGCGCCGCTCGCCTTCCTGCTGTTCGGCCTGAACATCATCGCGGCCTCCCCGCTGGCCATCGTGTCCTATGCCCTGCCGCACATTTTCCACTCGGTCGCCACCAACTCACGGCTGCAACGCAACAATCGCCACTCCTTCTGGTCCGAGGTGTAC
>CAXSEK010000308.1:2962-4433 GCA_964235625.1 uncultured Acetobacteraceae bacterium | reverse complement strand
TCCGCCTTGCTGACCCTCTCGCTCGACTGGCCGTTCTGGGCCGTGCTGCCGCTCTCCGTCGTCGCTCCCGTGGTGTTCGCGCTCATCATCGGCGTGCCCACGCTGCGCCTGTCCGGCGTCTATCTCGCCATTGCCACCATCGGCCTGGGCGAGGTGCTGCGCGCGGTCTACCTCAACGTGGACCTGTTCGGCGGCGCACTCGGCCTGTCCGGCATCCCGGAGCAGGCGGACGATTTCATGATCTACGGCCTGCTCGCCGCCGCCATCGCCGCGCTCTGGCTGGTCGGCCGCAGCGGCATCGGCCGCGCCATGGAGGCGATGCGCGAGGACGAGACGGCTGCCGCCGTGATGGGGGTCAACCTGCTGCGCTACAAGATGGGCGCCCTGCTCGCCTCCGCGGCCCTCGCCGGGCTGGCCGGCTGCCTGAACGCCCATGTCTCCTCCTTCATCGGCCCCGGCGAGTATGGGTTCGAGCCGGCGGTCACCATCCTGTCCTACGCCCTGCTCGGCGGCATCGGCACGCCGCTCGCCCCCGTGCTGGGCGCCTTCATCCTGACGCTGCTGCCCGAGCTGCTGCGTGGCCTGTCGGACCTGCGGCTGGTGCTGAACGGCGTCATCATCGTGGTGGCCGTGCTGTTCCTGCCCGGCGGGCTACTTTCCTGGCGGTTGCGGCGCCGCGCCGCGTGACGGCGCTGCTTGAACTCAGCGGGCTGACCCGGCGCTTTGCCGGGCTGGTCGCGGTCGACTCCGTGGACATGCACGTGGCCGAAGGCGGCATCCACGCCGTGATCGGGCCCAACGGCGCCGGCAAGACCACGCTGTTCAACCTGGTCAGCGGCCTGCTGCCACCGACCGCCGGGCGCATCCTGCTGGCGGGGCAGGACGTGACCCGCCTGCCCGCCCATCGCCGCGCCGCGCTGGGCGTCGCCCGCACGTTCCAGAATATCCGTATTTTCGGCGGGATGACGGTGCTGGAGAATGTGCTCACCGGTCTGCACCCCACCGCCCGCGCCACACTGCCCGAGGTGATTGCCCGCCTCCCGCGCTTCCGCCGGCAGGAGCGGGCAGCGGTGGCGGCGGCCCGCGCCGCCCTGGCCCTCGTCGGCCTCGAGGGACAGGCCAGCGCCCGTGCCGCCGCCCTGTCCTACGGCGACGCCCGCCGGCTGGAGATCGCCCGCGCCATGGCTGCCAACCCCCGCCTACTGCTGCTGGACGAGCCGGCCGCCGGACTGAACCCGTCCGAGACCACGGCGCTCGCCGCCCTGGTCCGCACCATCCGCGCCACCGGCACCACCGTGCTGCTGGTGGAGCACGACATGGGGTTCGTGATGGACATCTCCGAGGATGTCACCGTCCTCAGCTTCGGCAAGCGCATCTTCGGCGGCCCCCCCGCCGCCGTCCGGCAGGACCCGGCGGTGATCGAGGCCTATCTCGGCCACAAGGTCGCGGCCAAGCTCGCCGCCGGCGCCAC
>CAXSEK010000308.1:0-2862 GCA_964235625.1 uncultured Acetobacteraceae bacterium | reverse complement strand
TGATCGAGGCCTATCTCGGCCACAAGGTCGCGGCCAAGCTCGCCGCCGGCGCCACGACCGGGGTGCGCGGCGCGTGAAGGGCCTGCGCGTCGAGAACCTGGTCGTCGCCTACGGCCGCACCGTGGCCGTGAGGGGGATCGACCTCACGGTGCCATCGGGCCAGGTCGTCTGCCTGATCGGGGCGAACGGCGCCGGCAAGACCACCGTCATGCGCACCCTATCCGGCCTGCTCCGCCCCCGGTCCGGCCGCATCCTGTTCGACGGGGCCGAGATCGCCGGACGCAGCGCGCACCGCATCGCCGCCGCCGGGCTGCGCCAGGTGCCGGAAGGGCGGCAGGTGTTCGGCAACCTCACCGTCGCCGACAACCTGGCCCTCGGCGCCTACACCTTGTCCGACCGCGCCGAGTTCGCCCGGCGGCGCCAGGGCGTACTCGCCCGCTTTCCCCGCCTGCGGGAACGGTTGGGCCAGCTCGCCGGCTCCATGTCCGGCGGTGAGCAGCAGATGCTGGCCTTCGGCCGCGCGCTGATGGGCGCCCCCGACCTGCTGCTGATGGACGAGCCTTCCATGGGCCTGGCGCCGCTCTTCGTGGAGGAGATCTTCGCCGCCATCGCCGATTTGCGCCGTGATGGCGTCACCATCCTCCTGGTGGAGCAGAACGCCTCCGCGGCCCTGGACGTGGCCGATTACGCCTATGTAATGGAGACCGGCCGCATCGTGCTGGAGGGTTCGGCCGACACCCTGGCGCATGACCCGGCGGTCATGGCGGCCTATCTGGGCGGGCACTGACCGCGGGAATGTGATGCCCCCTGTTACATTCCCGCCGCAAATCTGCCACGCCTCGCTCGTATAACCTTGGATACGGTCGGTGAGCGATTGAGTTCACCCTCCATGGGGTAAGGAGTTCAACATGAGCCCGAAATTCGGTCTGCTCGTTGCGCTTCCGGTCACGGTTGGCCTGCTCGCGGCCTCCGCCACACCGGCCAGCGCTTACTACTACCGCGGCGGCTACGGCGGCTATCACCGCGGTGGCTTCGGCGCCGGCGGCGCCATCGCCGGTGCGATCATCGGCCTTGGCGTCGGTGCCGCCGTCGCCGGGGCCTATCGGCCGTATTACGCGCCGCCGCCGGTATACTACGCGCCGCCGCCGGTCGTGTACGCCGCCCCGCCCGCTTATTATGGCTATCCGGGCGGCTACTACCGCTAACGGACGCCGCCTCCCTCTCCCGCCCGGGGAGGGAGGCGTTTCCAGCTAGACGATCGTCGTTCTCACGGTTGCCACGCCCGCGACCATCCCTTCCAACACATCGCCCCGCTTCACCGCCGCGACCCCTTCGGGGGTCCCCGTGAAAATCAGGTCGCCTGGCTCCAGCCGAACCAGCTTGGACAGGAAGGCGATCACCTCCGGCACGCTCCAGATTAGCTGCCCGAGGTCCGAGGTCTGCCGCACCGTCCCGTTCACCTTCAGCTCGATCGCACCCTGCCCCGGGTCGATGCCCGCCGCAGGCACCAGGTCGCTGATCGGGGCCGAGTGGTCGAACCCCTTGCCCATGTCCCAGGGCCGGCCGAGCTTCTTCGCCTCGCCCTGCACATCCCGCCGCGTCATGTCCAACCCGGCGCCATAGCCCCACACATGCTTCAGCGCGTCGGCTTCGGCGATGTCCACGCCACCAGTGCCGATGGCCACGACCTGCTCCATCTCGTGATGCAGGTCGGACGTCATTGTTGGATACGGCATGTCTGCCCCACCGGTGAGCAGCGCGTCGGCCGGTTTCATGAAGAAAAACGGCAGCTCGCGATCCGGGTCATGCCCCATCTCGCGGGCATGGGCGGCATAGTTGCGGCCGACGCAGTAGATCCGGCGGACCGGGAATGCACCACCACCCACGACGGGGATCGTGACCTGGACGGGGGCTGGGATGACGGTATCGGTGGCCATGCTGCTCACTCCTCGGATGCGGGCGAGACAATACAGCAGCGCACTCCCATGGGCCACACGCCGGCGGTCACACGCGTCATGGCCGCCGCAACCTTATCTGCGGCCTAATCCGCATCCAGTGGAAGTAGGGTCGGCTTCAGCCCACCAGAAGGTCGGAGTCAACGCGCGCTGGTCGAAGTCCGCTCAGTCCGCCGCCGCCCCGATCGCCCCCGTGCTCGCCAAAACCCGCGCCCGCACCGCATCTCCGAACGACGCCAGAATGCCGCGCGACACCCCGTCCGTCATCCAGTCGTACTCCGGATGCCACTGCACGCCGACTGCGAAGCCCGGTGCCGCCGCGACGCGCACGGCCTCGATCGTGCCGTCTGGGGCCCGCCCCTCCACCACCAGGCCGGGTGCCAGCCGGTCCACTGCCTGGTTGTGCAGCGAGTTGATCGCGATCGTCGTCGCTCCCGCCACCCGGTGCAGCCAACTGCCCGGCACCACTGCCACGGCATGCGCCTTGCCCGTCCGCACCCGGCTGTTCGCCTGCATCGGGGTCGAATGATCCATCCGCCCTGGCACGTCCTGCACCCGTTGATGCAGCGAGCCGCCCAAGGCCACGTTCAGTTCCTGCATCCCACGGCAGATCGCAAGCAGAGGCAATCCCGCGCGGATCGCCTCGCGGACCAGCGGCAGCGTCACGCTGTCGCGCGCAGGGTCCTCCGGCGTACCCTCGGCATGCGGCGGGCCATCATACAGGCTTGGCTGCACGTTGGACCGGCTGCCGGTCAGGATGATGCCGTCCAGCCGGGACAGCAACGTCGCGATGTCGCAGGCATCGCCGCTTGCGGGCAACAGCACCGGCACGGCGCCCACCACCTGGTCGGTGGCGCGGATGTAGGTGTCGGAAGCAGCATGGTTCGGCATCCCGAACGTGCCGAAC
>CAXSEK010000307.1:0-4461 GCA_964235625.1 uncultured Acetobacteraceae bacterium | reverse complement strand
AGGGGCACGCGGGCCTGATACTCGGCGACGCTGCGTATGGTGTCGAAGCTGTAGGTGCGGCCAAACCGGGTGTGGACGGCCCGCCGCAGCAAGTGCGTGAGCGTGGTGCGCTGCGCCGCGATGGTGTCCATCCGGCAAGCGCCGCCAGCCGCCGCCGTGCGGCCAGGCGTAGGGCGGGGGTCGCGTCAATCATCCCGGCACCAGCACGATGCGGTGCGGCCACACCCGCGCCGGGCCTGGCCGCAGTGGCACGGTTATCGTCTCCCCGGCATGCCACAGGGCGACCTGATCCGCGAAAGTGGCCGAGCCGAGCCAGCCATCCTGGCCGCCCAGCAGCACGAAGCCGTTCTCGTCCGGGTCCGATAGGTCCAACACGTGGCGGGCGCAGGCGCCGAACGTCACCCGGTGCCGGCCGGTGACGAGCCGGTCCATCCAGCAGGTCACGCAGCCGCCGCGCGCGTTCCGGCATGGCGTGCGCCTCGCCTCTGGCCGGATGCGGGGCGCTCCCATATCGTGCCGGATGCGGCAGACACGGAGCGGATGGAATGGCAGACCCGGTCGTGCTAGCCCCGGCAGCCGGGCGTGAGGACACGCTCTGGGGCGTGATCGCCTGGCTCGGCACCCAGCGCCGGGTGGCCGAGGTGTTCCCGTCCCGTGCGCGTGCGCTGGCCGATTGCGAGTGGCGGGACCAGGAGGTGCGGGCCTATGCTCACCTGTTGCGGGGGCTGGGGCAGCCAATCCCGCGCTACAGCGTGGGGCCGGTGCGGCGGTCGGACCTGCCGCGCCGCTGGCGGCCGCTGCCGGTGCTGGGGTTCCTGCGGGGGCAGGCGTTCTAGGCGACTTCGTGACAGTCGAGCGGTCACGGGATCCCAAGCTCCCTCACCCCGCCCCTTTCCCAGAGCGGGAGAGGGTGAAGTTTGTCATAGGCAACGACCCTAATCCAGTGCCTTGGCCGCCTCCATCACCGCGTCCGCGTGGCCTGGCACCTTTACCTTGCGCCACAGCTTGGCCACCTTGCCGTCCTTGTCGATCAGGAAGGTGGAGCGGTCGATGCCCATGTAGGTCTTGCCGTACATGGATTTCTCGCCCCAGGAGCCGTACGCCTCCGCCACGCCTGCTGTGTCCGAGGCGAGCGGGAAGCTGAGCGAGTACTTTTCGGCGAACTTCTCGATCGGCTTCATCGTGTCCTTGGACACGCCGATCACCTCGATGCCGATCTTGCCTAGCGCGGGAAGCGCCTCCTGGAAGGCGCAGGCCTCCTTGGTGCAGCCGGGGGTGTCGGCCTTGGGGTAGAAATACAGCACGAACGGGCGGCCCTTCATCGCCGCGAGGCTGACGGTGCGGCCCCCGGTCGCTGCCATGCTGAAATCCGGGGCTTCGTCACCTTCCGCCACGCTCATCGATCTGTCCCACCCGCTTGTTGAACACGGCGCGCACCGCGACCGCCACCTCCGCCATCCTGGCATGGAAGGCAGCGGCGTCACAGATCCCCGTGGCCCCCAGCAGAGCGTCCATCGCCGCATCCGGCAAATGCGGCGGGGGTCGCGCGCCCACGGTGATGCGCAGCAGGCCCTGGATGGTCCGCCACAGATGGTCGGCCCGGATCAGCACGGCGGCGTCCTCCGGCGGCAGCGCTCCCGCTTCCGCCAGGCGGCCGATCGCCACACGGATCGTCTGCGCCGGGCGCGCGGATGCGGTGAGCAGCAGCGCCGCCTGCACGGCGAACTCCACCTCCACTTGCCCGCCCGGCATCAGCTTCACGTCCCACGGGCTGTGCGGCGGCAGGTCGCGCAGCATGCGGGCGCGCATCGCGGTGGCGTCCGGCCGGATCGCGGCGGGGTCGGCGGCGGCCATGGCGTCGGCCAGCGCCGCGAGGGTCGCCCGGCACAATCCGGGCGGGCCGGTGACGACCCGGGCGCGGGTCAGCGCCATGCGCTCCCAAGTCCAGGCGCCGCCCTGGTGGTAGTTGCGGAACGAGGCGAGGCTGACGGCAACCGGGCCCTTGTTGCCGGACGGGCGCAGCCGCATGTCGACGGCGTACAGCGCCCCGTCCACGCCGGGTGCGGTCAGCGCTGCGACCACGGCGTGCGCGGCCCGGATGAAATACTGGCTGGCCGGCAGCCTACGCGGGCCGTCGCTCTCACCCGCATCCGGCGCGTGGTCGTAGACCAGCATCAGGTCCATATCCGACCCGGCCATCATCTCCCGCCCGCCGGCCTTGCCCAATAGCACCACTGCCATGCCGCCGCCCGCCACCGTGCCGTGGCGCTCGGCATGGGCGGCCAGCACCCGTGGCAGCAGCACCGTCAGCGCCGCATCGGCTAGCCCTGTGCGCGCGGCGCCGGCGGTGTCCGCGTCCACCCGGCCCTCCATCTGCGCTACCGCCAGCCGGAACTCCTCCGCCCGTACGGTGCGGCGGACAAGGGCGATGGCATCGTCCAGCCCGCGGGCGTCGGCAAGCTGGGCGTGCAGCGTGGCCGCTGGATCGGGGTTGACCTGATTGGGTGCCAGCAGGCCCTCGAGTGCCGCCGGCACCTGGGCCAGGTGGTCAGCCAGCGAGGGAGCGGCCCCGAGCACGGCGGCGATGCGGTCGAGCAGCACGGGTTGCCGCTGCAACAGCGAGAGCAGCTGCACTCCGGCCGGCAGCCGGCCCAGCAGCATGTCGGCATGGGCGAAGGCGGCGTCCGGGTCGCGCTGGGCGGCGAGGGCGGCGAGCAGGCCGGGCAGCACCGCTTCCAGCAGGGTGCGGGCCCGCTCGGAGCGGAACGCGCGAGGCTTGCCCTCGCGCCATGATTTCAGCGCCGCTTGCACCCGCTCCGGTGCGGCGAACCGCATCCGGCGCAGGCCTTCAGGGGAGAGGTCCTCGGTCTGCAGCGAGGCCGGGGTCGCGAACAGGTGCGCGTCGTGGTGGCTGACGACGGCCAGGTGGGCCAGCAGCTCCGTCGCGAAGTCCCGCCCGGTGGCATACCCCATGAAGCGGGCGAACCGATCCACCCCCGCCGGGTCGGGCGGCAGGGTGTGGGTCTGCCGGTCGGCCACCATCTGCAGCCGGTGCTCCACGCTGCGCAGGAAACCGTAGGCGGCGAGCAGCTCGTCGGCCTTGCCACTCGCCAAGTGGCCGGCCGTGACCAGCGCCTCCAGCGCACCCTGGGTGGTGGGCTTACGCAACGCCGGGTCCCGCCCGCCCCACACCAGCTGCATCGTCTGGGCCGCGAACTCCACGCCGCGTATACCGCCCTGGCCCAGCTTCACGTCGTGCCCGGCGACGCGCTGCAGCGGGTCGGCGGCGGTGCCCAGGGCGGTGCGGTGGTGGTCGTCCATGCGGCGCTTCATGGCGCGGATGTCGGCCACGGCGGCGAAATCGAGGTGGCGGCGCCAGATGAAGGGGCGGATCTCGCGCAGGAACCGCTCGCCGAGGGCGCGGTCGCCGGCGACCGGACGGGCCTTGATCATGGCGGCACGCTCCCAATTCTGGCCCGAGCTCTCGTAATAGGCGAGGGCTGCGGGCAGGCCGATGGCGGGCGGGGTGGCGGCCGGGTCGGGACGCAGGCGCAGATCGGTGCGGAAAACGTAGCCGTCGGCGTCCCGCGCCTCCATAAGGCTGCAAATATCCCGTGTCAGTCGGGTGAACACCTCGCTGAGGCCGGGTGCGTTACCAAGTGCATTCGCCGGGTGACGCTCGGGGTCGTAGATCAAGATGAGGTCGATATCGCTGGAATAGTTCAGCTCGCGGGCCCCCAGCTTGCCCATGCCGAGCACCACCAGGCCGCACTCGGCCAGCATGCGCCGCCCACGGGGCAGGCGCAGGGCGCCGCGCGATCCTGCGGCGCGCAGCGCGTGCGCGACACTCGCGTCCAGCGCGGCCTCGGCGAGGGCGGTGAGCGTGTGCGTGACACGTTGCAGCGGCCACACGCCGCCGATATCGGCCAGGGCGGCGGCCAGGGCCACCCGGCGCTTGGCCCGGCGCAGCGTGGCGGCCAGCTCCGCCCGGCCTGCACCGGCCGGGGCGCGGGCGACCTCGCGCAGGGCGGCGCCGGTGACCGCGTCCGGCCCGTCCCGCCACAGGCGACGCAGGGTCGCGGCCTCCCGTACCGCCAGGTCCGAGAGATACGGGCTGTTGCCGCCCAGCGCGCGCAGCATCGCGGCGAACCCGGGCTGGCGGAGCAGCCGCAGCTCGGCCGCACCCTGCATGGCCACGCGCTCGAGCAGCCGCTCGGCCGCATCGGGGTCGGCGGGGGCAGGCCAGCGAGCCGCGTGCAGCGAGTCCATGGCGCAGCCTTCGCCGCAGTGTGTTGCCAGTGCAAGGGTCGGCGATGCTAGGGCTGGGCCGGGCGGCGACCCGGGTGCTCGCGTCGCTGCTAGCCGTGGTATTCGGGATCGTGGTGCTGGCGCTGGCCGGGGCGGGGGCGCTGGCCTGGCGGCTATCGGACGGACCGCTGGATGTGACCTGGCTGGTGCCAC
>CAXSEK010000306.1:0-4476 GCA_964235625.1 uncultured Acetobacteraceae bacterium | reverse complement strand
CGGTAGAGGGTATCTAGACGCGACCAGTCTGGTGGTCAAGCGCTACCGTCAAACATTCCGCCCACCACTCGAAGGCAGATTTCTTGCCTGTCCGCGCTATCTCTGCGCAGTCCTTTGGAGCCCCCCCGAATGCGCTACTTCCCGATCTTCCTGGATCTGCAAGGACGCCGCAGCCTCGTGCTTGGCGATGGAGAGGCCGCGGAGCGAAAGGCGGACGCATTGCGGCGGTGCGGCGCAGAGGTGGTGCAGAGTGCGCTGTTCGATCCGGCCTTGCTCGAAGGCTGCGCGGTGGCGATCGCCGCCGAAGCGCAAGAATCCGATATCGCCGCCCTAGTTGAGGCTGCGACGTTGCGTGGCATTCCCGTCAATGTCGTCGACCGCCCTGCCTTATGCAGCTTCATCACGCCGGCCGTCGTTGACAGGTCTCCGATCACCGTGGCCGTCTCCTCCGGTGGGGCCGCGCCCGTGCTGGCGCGGCTGATCCGGGCGCGGATCGAAGCCTTGGTGCCCCCGGCAATAGGCCGCCTCGCCGCCATTGCCGACGAGTTCAAGACCGAGATCCGCCGGTATCTGCCGGATACCGCCCTGCGCCGACGTGTGCTGGAGCGAGCCTTAGGCGGCCGGGTTGCGGACCTGGTCGCGACCGGGGACGAGGATGCGGCCCGGCACGAGATGCGACAACAGATTACGCAAGGCGCCGAACCGAGCGGCATCGTCTACCTCGTGGGAGCTGGGCCGGGGTCGTCCGACCTGCTCACGGTACGGGCTCATCGCCTGCTCGGCGAGGCGGACGTGATCGTGCATGACCGGCTGATTGGCGAAGACGTGCTGGACATGGCCCGGCGTGATGCCGAGCGGATCTATGTCGGCAAGGCGCGCGCCAACCACTGCCTGCCGCAAGAGGGCATTAACGACTTGCTGGTACGCTTGGCTCGGGAAGGGCGGAAGGTGGTGCGGCTGAAGGGTGGAGACCCCTTCGTGTTCGGGCGTGGCGGGGAGGAGGCGGAGGCGCTGGCGGCAGCGGGGGTGGCGTTCGAGGTGGTGCCTGGCGTAACCGCGGCGTTGGCCTGCGCAGCGCAGGCGGCCATCCCGCTCACACACCGGGAGGCAGCGCGGACGGTGACCTTCGCGACGGGGCATACCAAGGAGGGTAGGCTCGATCTCGACTTCGCGCAGTTAGCCCGGGGCGGCACGATAGCAGTGTATATGGGGATCGTGACCTTGCCGTTGCTGCGGGACGGGCTCTTCGCAGCCGGGCTGGCGCCCATGACGCAAGCGGCGCTCATCGAGCGTGGTGGAACGCGCGCGCAGCGGGTGCTGAAGGGCACGCTAGAAGAGCTAGTGGCGCAAGCCGAGGGATGGTCGACGGGGGGTCCGACGCTAGTATTGATTGGGGAGGTGGTGGGCCGACAGGTCGTGTCCGGGGCAAAATCTCTAGCCGCTGCCGGATCGTAATGGCGACTGTGGGTAGCACCGTGTGCGTCTTCGTGGTCGTAGCAGCGATGGGTCGTTCGCAACCGTCCCGCTTGCACGGGTGAGCCGGCAGGAGCGGGATCCGAAGCTCCCTCACCCCGGCCCTCTCCCAGAAGCGGGAGAGGGAGAAGGCGCTAGCGCATCAGGGCGTGGTCGGTGGTGTTCCGGCAGTGCCTGGGTCGCGCGGCTTGGTTACCGACGCGTCCGGTGTGTTCTCGCCGCGCTGCAGCTCAGCCGCGGCTTCCTTGTCGCCGAGCGCTGCGCGTTTGCGCAGAGACTGCGCCCGCTCGGCCTCTTTGGCAGTACCGCTCATCGGGCGCGTTCGCTCTTGGGGTTGTTTTGGTCACCGCTCACGATGGTCTGCTCCTTACGGACCTCCATGGGCTTGGCCGGGCCGCTCTTGTCCGGATTGCCCGGCTTGGTGGGGCGGGTGCCCCCGGGGTCAATCCCCTCGATGGGGTCGTCGCCGGTGGTGCGGGTGGATGGTGTCGCCATGGCGTCAGCTCCCTGAATGCTCAGCCTTGCGGTGTCCGCGGCCGTGCTGGTCCTTGGTCAATTCGGCGTTGCGCGCCGCAGATTCCTTCTCCGCCTTGCCGGCGGTGGCACTGCTAGTGCCCTCCTCTGCCGTCCCGTCGGCATGGGACGTGGCGGGCATCGGGCGGCCCTTCGCCATCTTCGGTGCGGGCGACGGACCGCCCTCGGGAACCGCGTCGTCCCCCAGCAGGCCGCCAGCCTTGGCGGTACCGCCGCGTTGCACCTCCTCGGCTTTCTGCGCCTTGGCGGAGCGGGCGTGGCTGTCGTCGTTGTCGGATTTGGTCTTGGTATGCGGCATGGTGCCTCCTGGCCCACATCAACATGCCCCACCCCGCCCCGTTCACCCGGCAACGGGACTGTGATGTTGATTGGTGGGCCAATTCAACTGCCGGGTTGAAGAGCCCGTCAGCATTGGACAACTAGGCCCGTTTGGCCCGCCCCACGATCTGCGTCGGATTGACGAACCGCAATGCCAGGATCAGCCAGACCAGCGTAGTCGCCATATAGACCACGGCCATCGCGTCGATCGACTGCACGGCGCGCACGCCGGCGGTGAATACGACGTAGTTTAGCGCCACGACCAGAGTTTGGCTCGTGAGCCCTGCGGTCAGGAACGTAAGCTCGAACATCGCGATCGTGCGCACCAGCACCAGCAGCAGCGCCGCCAGCACGCCGGGCAGGAGCAACGGCAGCAACTCGTAACCGAACAGCTTCGGCGTGGTGGCGCCGAATACCCGGGCGGCCTGCTCGATCCGCGGGTCCGGAACAGCAGCATCACCAGTCGCTTGCCCGGGAACTCGCACCGGGCCAGCGCATAGGCGGCGGGCACGCCGGGCGCGCCGGAGATCGCCACCACCAGGAACACCGCCTCGAACGTGGTGATCAGCACGTGGTCCAGCTGGAACTCGTTCTAGGCGGAGCCGTGCCAGCGCGTCGTCAACCCCACCGGCAGCCAAGTGCCAAGTCAGCGCGTGGCGAAGCTGTCCAGCACCACGGTCGCGATTAGCCCGACCAAATTGAGCACGAAAAAGGCGGCGAACAGCTAGACGGCGGCGACCCAGAGCCGGGCCAGGATGCTCAGGCACTGGACCATCAGCCTGCCTCCTTAAGCGCGATCCCGAGCGCACGCGGGTTGATGTCCTACCCGTGATCATGGCGACCATGTCCCGCTAATCGTCACCCAGCTGCTTCATCACGGCGCCGGTGCCGGTCGGGTAGTATTCGATTTCGACGTCGAGAGCCTTGAGGTAGGCCCAGGTCTTGTCCCAGCCGTTCTTCGAGTCCTTCGGGTCGTTGTCGCAGACCAGATAGGGGATGCCCATGAGGAAGGCGCGTCCCGGGCCGGAATGGCCGGGCGCGCATACATGAACCGGTCCTTGTGTGCCCGGGTTCAATCCAGCAGCTCCTCCGCCGTCGTCGGTGGCGCGGTCACGCGGTCCGGCATGTATTCCAGCAGCGGACCGGCCGGGCAGTAGGCGTTGATCGCGCCGTAGCCGGACGCCAGCTCCTGCATCTGGGCGGCGCCGGGCAGCAGGATCGCCTTCAGGTCGGGCGGCGAGGCGGCGTGAGCGGGGAACAGCGGTTCCCAGATGCCCTGCGCCAGGCCGGCGGACAGGGCGTCCGTCCCCGTGAGCACGACGTCGATATCGACGCGGTTGGCGTCCTACTGCGCCCTGATCTTGCCGGGCAGCTCGGGCGCCGGCGCCTTGGTGACGATGAAGCGGGAGACCATCTTCGGCTTCGCGCGGCGGTAAGCCTCGAACCCGCGCTGCGTCAGCGCGAGGTTGCCCGCAACATCGACGATGGTGATTGGCAGTGGATTAGCAGGCTGGGGGCTGGCCGGCTCAGCGCGAGCGCCGCGAAACAGCGCCGTGCCTGCCAGCGCTGCCGTGCCGCCCAAAACCGTCCGGCGTCCGAACTCCGTCTTGCCGCTTCTCCCCCGAGATCGCACCGGGTTGACCCGGCGTCCTGTTCACGGCTTGCTGGTGGCGATACCATGAAAAATACGTCAGGGCGGATTGCAGACAGCGTCACGGGCCGGGTCGAGCCGCGCTGCACCACGCGGAACGGCACGGCGACGCTGCGGGGAGCCTCGCGGCCGGCCAGCCGGGCCAGCAGGCAACGTGCCGCCACGCGGCCGATCTCCGCCCCGTCCACGCTTACGGTGCTGACGGCCGGGTGCATGGCGCGCCCTACCTCCAAGTCGCCGAAGCCGCAGACCGCCAAATGGCCGGGCACCGCGATGCCGCGTGCGCCGGCCTCGATCACCACGCCGGCCGCGGACAGGTCCGACGAGCAGAACATACCGACCGGCTCTGCCGACAGCGGCAGCTTGCTCACCGCCTCTCGTCCGCCCTGCATGCTCGCCGGGGCCGGCAGCATTTCGTCCAGCAGCAGCGAGCCGGGCGGCACCGCCTCGGTGAAGCCACGGCGGCGGGCAATGGCCCGGCTGTCATCGGTGCCGATCGC
>CAXSEK010000305.1:0-4484 GCA_964235625.1 uncultured Acetobacteraceae bacterium | reverse complement strand
GCCTGCTCGGCTTCCCCGAGCAGCTCGTGTGCTGGCGTAACCAGGTTCCCGTGCTCGCAGCGTTGGGTTACCGGGTCTGGGCGGTGAACCAGCGTGGCTATGGACGCAGTTCCCGGCCCGCGGGCGTGGCCGCGTATGCGCTGAAGCATCTGCTGGCCGACGTCGCGGCACTGATCGATGTGTCCGGGGCCAGGAAGGTAACGCTGACCGGGCAGGATTGGGGCGCTATGGTCGCATGGTGCTTCGCCGCCGGGCGGATCCGCCCGCTGGAACGGCTGGTGATCATGAACGTGCCGCACCCGCTATGCTTCCGCGCGGCGCTAAAGCATTGGCGACAGCGGCGTAAGTCCTGGTACATTGGGTTGTTCCAAGTCCCTTTCCTGCCGGAGCGGATGCTCGCCGCGCGCGGCGGTGAAGCCGTGCGCCGGATGCTCCGCGGCCTGCCAATTTCGGCCGCGACGGTAGACGTGTACGCCAGGCAGATTGCCGAGCCTGGTGCTGCGACCGCCATGCTCAACTGGTATCGCGCCATGCGGCTGACGGACGGGGGTCCCCGGTTGGACACGCCGATCGATGTGCCGGTGCTGGTCGTCTGGGGCGAGCAGGACGTGGCGCTCGACATCATCGGGCTGGACGGCACGGAGCGTTACGTGCGCCAGCTGCGCATCGAGCGGCTGCCGGGGGTGTCGCACTGGGTGCAGCAGCACGCGCCGGAGCAGGTGAATGCGTTGCTGAGGGGGTTCTTGCCTGCCGTGGTGTAAACCGCTTCGAAGCACCGTGCTGCGGGCTGGTGGGCTAAAAGCCCACCCATCAAGATCGGGGCTGCCCTAGCGCACGGGCGGCGCGTACATGATCCCGCCGTCGTTCCAGAGCGAGTTGATCTTGCGGGGTAGGTTGATCGGCGTGTTCGGCCCGAAATTGCGGTCGTACATCTCGCCATAGTTGCCAACGGACTTGATGGCATCATACGCCCAATGGTTGTCCAGGCCCATCATCTTGCCGTGGTCGCCTTCCACGCCCAGCAAGCGCCGTACGGCCGGGACGTCGCTCTTGAGCATGTCGTCCACGTTGGCCTGGGTGATGCCGAGCTCCTCCGCGTTGATCAGCGCGAACACCGTCCATTTCACGATGTCCAGCCACTGGTCGTCGCCCTTGCGCACGGCCGGGCCGAGCGGTTCCTTGCTGATGCGGATTCCGAGCACCGTGCTGTCCTGCGGGTTCCTGAGCACGGTGCGGGCCGCCGCCAGTTGGCTGCTATCGGTGCTGTAGGAGTCGCAACGCCCGGCCTCGTAGCCGAGCCGGGCCTGGTCGCCCGTCTCGAACACCACGGGATGGTAATCGATGTGGTTGTGGCGCGCCCAATCGGCCAGGTTAAGCTCGCTGGTGCTGCCGGAGGTGGTGCAGATTGCCGCACCGTTCAGGTCGGCAGCGGTGTGGATCTGCTCGCCGTGCACGAGGAAGCTCTGCCCGTCATAGAAGGTTACGGCGGCGAATTCGAGGCCGTTGGCGGCCTCCCGGGACTGGCTCCAGGTGAGCGTCTGCACCGTTAGGTCCACTTGGCCGGTCTGTAGTGCGGTCAACCGCTGGTTGCCGGTGACGACTTCGAACCGCACCTTTGCCGAATCCCCGAGTACGGCGGCGGCTACTGCGCGGCAGGTATCAGCGTCCAGGCCGACCAGGCGGCCCTGTGTGTCGAACTGGCCGAAGCCCGGCGTAGCACCCGAAGTCGGGCAAGTCAGCACGCCGCGAGACCGCACGCCGGCGAGAGTGGTGCCCACCGGCACCTGGGCCGAGGCCACGAACGGCACGAGTAACACGAGGGCAGCAAGCAGGCGCATTGGAGGACTCCGTCCGATCACCCGGACGGCGCATGCAAGCCACGTACCCGCAACTGGCAGCTAGGCGGCGCGGCTGACCGTGAAATCGGCGACGTCGTGCAGGCAGGTCCGCAACGGGCTGGGCGGGAAGGGGGCCAGGGCGCGCTGGGCGTCTTCGGCGAAGCGGCGGGCACGGGCGAAGGTCGCGAGCAGGGCACCGCGCTGCTGCATGAGCGCCAGGGCCTCGTCCAGATCCGCCTCGGTCTGCTCGGACTGTTCGATCGTGCGCGACCAGAAGGTCCGCTCGGCCGGGCTACCGGCGTGATAGGCGGCGAGCACGGGGAGGGTGATCTTGCCCTCGCGGAAATCGTCGCCGACTGTCTTGCCCAGCGTCACCTGGTCCGCGGCGTAATCCAGCGCGTCGTCCACTAGTTGGAAGGCCATGCCGATCGCTGTGCCGTAGGCCGCCAGCGCCGCCACCTCATCCGCCGGGCGTTCGGCCACGACACCGCCAACCTGGCACGCCGCGGCAAACAGCGCCGCCGTCTTGCCGCCGATCACGTCCAGGTAGCGTTCCTCTGAGGTAGAGAGGTCGTTCTGCGTGGTGAGCTGCAGCACCTCGCCCTCAGCGATCGTGGCCGCCGCATGCGACAGGATGCGGAGCACCTCGAGCGAGCCGTCTTCAACCATTAGCTGGAAGGCCCGGGCGAACAGGAAATCACCGACCAGCACGGACGCCTTGTTGCCGAAGATCGCGTTGGCACTGGCCAGTCCGCGGCGCAGCACGCTCTCGTCCACCACGTCGTCATGCAGGAGGGTGGCGGTATGAATGAACTCCACGCACGCAGCCAGTTGTACGTGGCGACCGCCCTCATAGCCGCACATGCGGGCGCATCCAAGGGTCAGCATCGGCCGCAGCCGCTTGCCGCCGGCGGCAACGATGTGTGCGGCGAGTTGGGGGATCAGCACGACCGGGCTGTCCATGCGGGCGATGATGGCGCGGTTGCACGCCTGCATGTCCTCCCCGATCAGACCGGTGAGGCGGGAGAGGACGTCACCGCCCACGTCGTCGCCGCGTGCCGGATGAGGTAGCGGAGGGCTGGCAAGGGCGCCCAAACGGAAAACTCCGGCTTGTTGTAAATCGCAGCGAGGCGGAGACTGCACAGCACCATATCGGCCCGCCGGAAAACCGGTCAAGTCAACGCCCGCCTACAGCCGCCACCTGGCACGCCATGCTTCGGGATGAACATGCACGTCGTCGTGAAGACCAACGATCCCGTCCGCCTCAGCTTCCTCGTGGCCCTGCTGCAGGATGCGGGGATCAAGGCCGTGGTGCTTGATGCCTCCATGAGTGCCATGGAGGGTAGCATCGGTGCTATTCCGCGCCGCCTGGCGGTGCCGTCCGCCGATGCCGCGGCGGCGCTGCGGATCCTACGTGAGGCCGGGGAGGCCCCGTGACGCTGAATTGGAGCTGACGGAGGGGACCCTACTCGGCGGGCGAGTCATCTACCGCCAGCCGCGCGAGGGATTTCGCACGGGGATCGAGCCGGTCCTGCTGGCGGCCAGCATCGGCGCGCGACCCGGCGAGCGTGTGTTGGAAGCGGGCACCGGCGCGGGGGCAGGGATGCTTTGCCTGCTGGCCCGGCTACCCGACGTGGCAGCCGTCGGACTCGAACGGGATGGCGTGCTGGCGGCGTTAGCGCAGGCCAACCTGCGGGCGAACGCCATGGAGCGTGGGACGGTGCAGGCGGCCGACCTGCTCGGCCTGCCGCTCACGGCACCGTTTGACCACGCGATGGCCAACCCGCCCTGGCATGGCGAGGATGGCACGGCTTCACCCGATCCGCGGAGGGATGCTGCGAAACGTGCGACCCCGACCCTGCTGTCCGAGTGGACGGCCGCGCTGTCCAGAGCGGTACGGCCTGGCGGCAGCGTGACCCTCATCGTGCCGGCGGCGTCCACCGCGGAGGCGTTGGCAGCCCTGGCCGCTGCCTTGTGCGGCAGCCCGGCCATCCTGCCACTCTGGCCACGCGCTGGGCAGGAAGCTCGACTGGTCCTGCTCCGGGCGGTCAGAGCCGGCCGCGGGCGATGCCGTCTTATGCCCGGCCTCACCCTGCATGAGGGGAAGGGCTATTCCGCGCCGGCTCGCCGGATTTTGTGGGACGGCGCTCCGGTGGAATGGCCGGTGTGAGACCCGGACCTAATCGTCCGATATCGGGTGCCGGAGGTGCCAGAGGCGCTCATGAGCCGCCACGAGGCTTTCCATGCTGCGTCTCCGGCCGAGATCGGCGGGGGTCGGGCGGCGCGTCAGCATCAACTCCAGCGTGCGCAGTAGCGCCTCGGCAACCTCGAAATCGTTGATGTCACAGGCATGATGGAACGCGACGAGTATCTTGTCGGACAGACGCCGGCCATGCCGCGGGGCGCCGCCGAGGCCCTCTCTGGAGACACTCTCTTCCGTCAGGGCCACGTTCATTCACCTCCGTCGAGCCGCGTGCCGTACGATCAAGACTTCATAGCTGGAACGCCGCAAGACGGAAAACAAATAGATTGGTGTGCAAAGAGAAAGTCTGAACGTCGCGTCGTGGAGGCCCGCCTATACTCCGTGGAGTCGTTCTTGAAGAAATTGGCATGGTCCACGGTGTTCAAACATATCCTCCAGCCAGG
>CAXSEK010000304.1:0-4499 GCA_964235625.1 uncultured Acetobacteraceae bacterium | reverse complement strand
TGCAACTCGTCACCCGCCTTGGCAACACGCTCGGCCGCCGCCGCACCGCCCAGATCGCCCTGGTTGAACGCGCGCGCACCCATCTCTGGAAGCCCCTGCTGCACGCCGTGGCCGCCGGCAGCATCGACCCCGGCGCGCACGAGACCAACTACCTGGCGCAGGCGCACCGCCACCATTTCCGCTACCGCTTCGGCGAGCTGGTCGGCCTGAACCGTGCCCGGCGCCAGGTGCACCTGGGCGCCACGCAGGATGACGAAGGCCGCCAGATCACCCCCGAGCGCTCCTTCCCGTATGACGCCCTGGTGCTGGCCGTCGGCAGCGTCACCAACGATTTCGGCACGCCCGGCGCGGTCCAGCACGCCGTCCCGCTGGAGACGCCGGAGCAGGCCGCCCGCTTCAACCGCCGCCTGGTCAACGCCTGCATCCGCGCGCATTCCCAAGCCGGGGAGGTTCGCGCCGGCCAGCTCTACGTCGCCATCATCGGCGCCGGCGCCACGGGGACGGAGCTCGCGGCCGAGCTGCACCGCACCGTCCGCGAGGTGGTGGCCCAGGGCCTGGACCGCGTGGATGCCGAGCGCGACGTGCGCATCATCCTGATCGAGGCGGCACCCCGCATCCTGCCTGCCTTGCCGGAGCGTATGTCCGCCAAGGCGCTCGAGCAGCTGCACGCCCTGGGTGTCGAGGTGCGCACCGGCGCCAAGGTGGCCGAGGTGCGCGCCGACGGCGTCGTGCTGGTTGGCGGTGAGCTGATCGCCGCCGAGCTGGTGGTCTGGTCCGCCGGCGTGAAAGGCCCCGACTTCCTGCGCGACCTGGACGGCCTCGAGGTCACGCGCAGCAACCAGCTCGTGGTCCGCCCGACGTTGCAGACCACGCAGGATCCGGATGTGTTCGCCATCGGCGATTGCGCCGCAGCCCCCCGTGAAGGCTTTGACACACCCGTCCCGCCGCGCGCCCAGGCGGCTCACCAGCAGGCCAGCTTCATGGTGGCCCAGCTCGGCCGCAAGCTTGCGGGCAAGACGCTGGAGCCGTTCCACTACCGCGATTTCGGCTCGCTGGTGGCGCTCGGCGAATACAGCACCGTCGGCAACCTGATGGGCGGACTGGCCGGCAAGAGCATGTTCATCGAGGGCATGTTCGCCCGCCTGATGTACCGCTCCCTCTACAAGATGCATCAGCACGCCCTGTTCGGTGGCCGCAAGGTGGCGCTGGACACCATCGCCCACGGCTTCGCCCGCCGCTGGGAGCCCCGGGTCAAGCTGCACTGAGTCGCGACAGGAGCGTGCCATGCCGAGACTGACCGCAGCGGATATCGCCGGCGTGCTGGGCATGGTGCCCACGCCGGCTACGCCGGACGCCGACGAATGGACCTGCACCCAGTCGGTCGACCTGGCTGAGACGGCGTCGATGGCCAGCATGATCGTGGATGCTGGCATCGGCATCCTGCTCACCGCCGGCTCCTTCGGCGAGGGCGCCTCGCTCACCTGGGAGGAGCACCAGGCCTTCACCGACTGCCTGGTGCAGACCGTCGGCGGCCGCTGCCTGATCTTCGCCGGCGCCACCACGCTGAATACGCGCGATACGATCGCCCGCGGCCGCGGCCTGATCGCCCTCGGCGCCGACGGGTTGTTCCTCGGCCGCCCGATGTGGATGTCACTCGACCCGCGGGACATCGTCCGCTTCTATACGGACGTCGCCGAGGCGCTGCCCGGCGTGCCGGTGATCGTCTACGACAACCAGTTCGCCTTCAAGGCCAAGATCGACAGCGCCACCTACACCGCGCTGAGCCACATTCCCGGCATCGTCGCCACCAAGCATATCGGCGGCCCCTCGATCGCGGAGGACGTCCGCGCCGTCGGCGGCCGCATCCGCGTCCTCCCCGTCGAGTCGCAATGGGCTGCCCTGGCCCAGTCCTTCCCCGACCAGGTCACTGCCTGCTGGAGCGGCAACGTCGCCGATGGCCCGGAGCCGTTGCTGGCCCTGGCCGACGCCATCGCGCGTCGCGATTGGCCCCGGGCCGGGCACATCGGCGCCCGCATGGCCTGGGCGCAATCAGCAATGTTCCCCGGCGGCAAGCTGGAGAACTTCGTTGACTACAACGTCCCCATCGCCCGCGCCCGCCTCGAAGGCTCCCAACTGGTCAGGTCCGGTCCACCCCGCCCCCCCTACCTCCACGCCCCTGAGACCTACTGGGAAGGCGGCCGAGAAACCGGCCGCCGCTGGGCCGCCCTGAGAACCGAGTTCGCCCTTCCTTCTCCCTCTGGGAGGGGGCAGGGGTGAGGGAGCTAGGGATCCTGTAACCGCCCCCGACGAGCGCGAGCTCGAAAGGCGTCAGGCATGGAGGAGAATCCCCCCCCCTTGTGGGAGGGGCGCAGCCGATACCGACCATCCCGTCTAACCAGCAAGCCTAAACCGGCCGATAAGCCCCCGGCACAATCCAACCGTTCGCATACGGCACGAACCCAACCGTTTTCCGATACACCGAGCTGGAAACGCCCTGCAACAGCGGGATCGTATAGCCCTGATCGACCGCCCAGGCGTTGAACGCCCGGTAGCCGGCATTCCGCTTCGCCTCGTCCATCTCGCTGAACAGCGGGTCCACCCGCGCTGACAGATCCTCGCTACGCCATGCGGCGAACGGGAATTTCGGGTTCAGCAGGTACCCCGTGTACAGCTCCGGATCGCCTGTCATATTGCCCCAGCGATACATTGTCGCCTCCGACGACACGCCCGAGCGCAGCCGCTCCTGATACTGCACGTACTCGATCGTCTCCACCTTCGCGCGCAGCCCGATGCGGGCCCACATCTGGGCGATCACCCGGCTCATGTCGTAGTCGCCGGGGAACAAGCCGTTGGTGGTGGACAGCGTCACGTCCGCCGGCTTGTCCGGGCCGAACCCGGCCGCCTTCATCAGCGCCGCCGCCGCCCCTGGATCGTACGCGAACTTGAAATCGTCCGGGTAGCCCGGCGTCCCACGCGCCGCCGGCACCGCGATCGGGTTGGCCTTGCCGCCGAACAGCGCCCGGCTGATCGCCTCCTTGTCGATCGCGTGATGGGCCGCCAAGCGCACCCGCTGGTCCTTGAACGCTCCCGTGTCGGCCACCTGCAGGATGTAGATGTCGGTGAACGGCGCGACGCTGGCCCGCAACTGCGGATCCGCCCCCAGCCGGTTCGCCTCCCGCACCGGGATCTCTGCCGCCAGCCCCACCCGGCGGCTCTCGATCGCGGCGGTCCGGCTGGACACGTCGCCCAATATCTCGAACGTCACCTGCTTGTAGGCCGGCTTCTCGCCCCAGTAGCCGTCGAACGCCTCCAGCCCGATCCGTGCGCTCTGGGCATAGCTCGCCAGCTTGTACGGCCCGGACCCGACCGGCTTGGCCACGAACCCGTCATGCCCGACCGACGTGAAATACGCCTTCGGCACCACGAAGCTGGCCAGGAACGCCAGCCACGGGATCGCCGACGGCATCGGGCTGCTGAAATGCATGACCGCGTGAGTCGGGGACACCACCTCGATATCGGACACCCGGCGCCAGATCCCGCTGATGTCCAGCTTCTCGGCATGCGGGCGCTCGAAGAAGGTGAACCGGAAATCCTCTGCCGTCATCCGGTCACCGTTGTGGAACGACACGTCGTCGCGGAACTGCAGGTCCAGCGTTTTGCCGTCCGCCGCACTCTGCCACTGCGTCACCAGCGCCGGGCTGAGCTTCAGGTCCGGCGTGTAGGTCAGCGGCTGGTCGAACACGCACTTGAACAGCGAATGCCCGACCACGTGGGTCCGCAGGTTCGGATCCCACACCGGCACGTCCCCGGGGTAGGCGATGGTGAGCGTGTCCGCCGCCTGCGCCCGGCCCACCTGGGGCAGCAGCGCGGACAGCCCGGCGCCTGCAAGCATTGGGCCGATCAAGCGGCGAGGAAGCCTCATGCAAGCACTCCTTCAGGCAACGGATCCGGCGGGCAAGCCCCGAGCAACGTTCGGGTGTAGGCGGCGGCGGGCCGGGCGAACAGGTCGGCCGCTGCCGCACTCTCCATCAGCCGGCCGCGATGCAGCACCAGCACCCGGTCGCACACGTAACGCACCACCGACAAATCGTGGCTGATCAGCACGATGGCCAACCCCAGCTCCCTGCGCAACTGCAACAAAAGGTTCAGCAGCTGCGCCTGCACCGACACGTCCAGTCCGGAGACGATCTCGTCCGCCAGCAGGATCCGCGGCGCGACGCACAATGCCCGCGCGATGTTGACCCGTTGCCGCTGCCCGCCGGACAGCTGGAACGGGTAGCGCCCGGCCAGCTCCGCCGACAGCCCCGTCGCCCGCAGCAACTCGCCCGCCCGCGCTTGGCGGCTGGCCATCGTCGAACCCGTAACCTCGAGCGCCTGCGTCAGCAGCTCGGCCACCGTATGCCGCGGGTTCAGCGCGGATTGCGGGTTCTGGAACACCATCTGTAACGCCGCCCGCCGCCGCGCCGCGTTGGCCGTGCTCGGCGCACTGATGTCCACCC
>CAXSEK010000303.1:0-4502 GCA_964235625.1 uncultured Acetobacteraceae bacterium | reverse complement strand
GGCACCATGCTTGGCCAGGTCCGCCGCCAGCGACTGCAGGCTGTGGTGCAGCCACCAGCGATGCGCCCCGCCCATTGCCCATGCACCCGCCGCATCGTCATCCAGCACGTACACCGGCAGAATCTGCCCCGCGGATACGGCGGCGATCAACGAGGGATTATCGGCTAGCCGGAGGTCCTGGCGAAACCAGACGATTGAGCCATCCATCTCCCACAATGTGTGGTGGCACGGTCGCTGCGGCAATGTTTCGTAACTCAGATCGTTTGCATGCCGGCCGCTTGTCCGAGCGAAAAGGCAAACAGCCGATCCCGCCCCAGCAGGAAGGCCCGGGCGCCCCGTGGAAACAGCCCGGCGATGGCGGGATTGCGCACGTCCAACCCGCCGGTGAAGGCGCCGAACGCCGGCAGCATGAGCCGCTGCGGCCCGGCAACGAAGCAGGGGCGGGTGATCGTCTGCGCCCGGGTGGCGACACTGGCCTTCGGGTGGTGGTGGCCACAGACCTCTATTCCGTTCCCGGCGCCGGCCTGGTGGCGGAACACGATGCCGTCCGCCTCCCACCATTCGGCGGTGGCGCCGAGCATCCCGTCGGGCGGCAACGGGTCGTGGTTGCCAAGCAGCCACACGAACTCGTGCGCCTCCGCCATGGCACGCAGACGGATTGCGTCCGCCGCCATCAGCCGTCCCGGGCCGCCGGTGTCGTGGAAGCTGTCGCCCAGCGCTAGCACGGTGCGTGGCGCATAGCGGCGGAGCAGCAGGGCAAGCCGGTCCAGCGTGGCGCGCGTGTCCCAGGGCGGGACCAGGTGGCCGCGCATCGCACACGCACTGCCCTTCTCCAGATGCAGGTCGGCGACGGCGAGCAGGTGCCGCTCGGGCCACCACAGCGCGCCCGCCGGGTCCAGCATGAGGCGGTGGCCGGCGAGGTGGATGGGCGCGGCAGTGCTCATGCTTGGCGGCGCTTCGGGTGCGTGGCCCGGCCCTCTCCCGCAAGCGGGAGAGGGAGAGGAAGGCGCGTGTCTTCTCCCTCTCCCGCTAGGAGAGGGCCGGGGTGAGGCGCGGTCGCGGACCGGTCCCGCCGCACCATCTTCGTGAAGTTGGCGCGATGCACCGGGTGCACCCGCATCGGCCCCTTCGACGGCTCGGCCTCGCCAGTGGCCTCCGCGATCAGCGCCTCCGTCTCCGCCAGCAGCGCGTCCTCGTCGTCCGTCGTGCGGACGAACTCGCGGCCGATGTCCAGCAGCACCGGCACCGCCAGCGGGGACACGCGGGACAGGCGGACGGTGCGCACCTTGCCCTGCACCCGGGCCAGCATCTCCGCCAGCCTACCCACGTCGGTCAGTCCGCGCGCCGCGTCGGCCCGGGTTGCGCGCAACAGGATGTGGTCCGGCTGGTGGCGGCGCAGCACGTCGTAGATCAGGTCCGTGTTCACCGTCACCTGGCGGCGGTTCTTGTCCGCACCCGGCTGCGAGCGGTCCACCAGCCCGGCGATCACCGCCACGTTGCGGAAGGTGCGGCGCAACAGCGAGCTTTCCGCCATCCACGCCTCCAGGTCGTCGCCCAGCATGTCCTGCTGGAACAGCGCGGCCATATCGCCGGGCTCGTTGGCGGTCCAGACGGCGATCACGTAGTCGGTGGCCACGAAGCCGAGCGGGCCGGCGCCGGCCCGCTCCATCCGCCGGGTCAGCAGCATGCCCAGTGTCTGGTGCGCGTTGCGGCCCTCGAAGCAGTAGGCGACGGTGTACCAGCGGCCGTTGCGGGGGAAGACCTCCACCAGCAGGTCGTCCGGACCGGGCAGGGAGCTGCGTTCCTGCTGCAGGGCCAGCCAGTCGCGGACCTGCTCCGGAAAGGCGTGCCAGCTCTCCGGGTCGTGCAGCATGGCGCGGACACGGGCGGCAAGGTTGGAGGTGAGCGGGTATTTGCCGCCGGCATAAGCGGGCACCATCGGATCGCCCTTGCCGCCATCCACGCACTCGACCGTGGTCTCCCGGATGCGCAGGTAGCGCAACAGACGCCCGGCGAACATGAAGGTGTCGCCGGGGACCATCATGTTGACGAAGCTCTCCTCGATCTCCCCCAAGCTGCCGCCCTTCTGGCCCATCATGCGGACCTTCAGGACCGGCATCTCCACGATGGTGCCAATGTTCATCCGCGCCAGCCTGGCGATCCGGGCGGAGCGGATCTCCACCCGACCATCCGCGTCGCGGAACAGCTTGCGATAGCGTTCATAGGCCTGCAGCGCGTAGCCGCCATCCTCCACGAAGCGCAGCACGTCCTCGAACGTGTCGCGCGTGAGGTCGGCATAAGGCGCGGCCTGGATCACCTCCAGGTACAGTTCGTCCGGATGGAACGGGGCGGCGCAGGCCATCAGAAGGATGTGTTGCGCCAGCACGTCCAGCCCGCCCGGGCGCGGCGGGTCGCCATCCAGTTCGCTTGCCGCCACACCCTGCACGGCGGCCTCGCACTCCAGCACCTCGAACCGGTTGGCGGGCACCAGGATGGCGCGGCTGGCCACGTCCATGCGGTGGTTGGAGCGGCCGACGCGTTGCAGCAGGCGGGAGACGCCCTTCGGCGCGCCCACCTGGATCACCTGCTCCACCCCGCCCCAATCGATCCCCAAGTCCAGCGAGGACGTCGCCACCACAGCGCGTAGCGAGCCCTTCGCCATCGCCGCCTCCACCCGGCGGCGCTGCGCGATGTCCAGGCTACCGTGATGCAGCGCGATCGGCAGCGTCTCGTCGTTCAGCTTCCACAGCGCTTGGAACAGCAACTCGCCCTGGGCGCGGGTGTTGACGAACACGATGCTCATGCTGGCGGCGCGGATGCGGTCCAGGATTACGGCGGCAGAGGCCAGGCCCATGCGGCCGGACCAGGGCACCCGGTCCTCGCTGAGGCGGATCTCCAGCTCCGGCGGCGCGCCCTCCGCCACCTCCACCCGGCGTACCGGGCCGCCACAGCCGACGTAGGCGTCGATCATGTCCTTGTAGGCGACGGTGGCGGACAGCCCGGTGCGGCGTGCAGCCGGGGCCAGGTGTTTCAGCCGCGCCAGGCAGAGCGCCAACTGGTCGCCGCGCTTGGTGCCGGCCAGGGCGTGGATCTCGTCGATCACCACGCAGCGCAGGGCGCCGAACATCTCGGCGGCGTTGGCTTGGCTCACGAGCAGGGCCAGGCTCTCGGGCGTGGTGAGCAGGATATTGGGCGGCGCCTCCTTCTGCCGGGCGCGGCGGGCCTGGGGCGTGTCGCCGGACCGTGTCTCCACCGTCACCGGCAGGGCCATCTCGGCCACCGGTTCCAGCAGGTTGCGCGCGACATCCGTGCCGAGCGCCTTGAGGGGGGAGATGTAGAGGGTGTGGATACCGGGGCGGGGATGCGCCGCGAGGTCGATCAGGGAGGGCAGGAAGCCGGACAGCGTCTTGCCGCCACCGGTTGGCGCGATGAGCAGAGCTGTCTCCCCGGCCGCCGCGGCGTCCAGCATGGCCAATTGGTGCGGCCGGGGGGACCAGGCCCGCGCGGCGAACCAGGCGGCAAACTGTTCTGGGAGTGTTCCGGCCACACACGATGGATAAGCTAGGCCGGTCGCCAAGGCCAGCGGAGACCGCTGGTCGTGCGCCCTCCCTTTGCAGTCCCAAGCGGTCAGGCATTGCTGCTCATGGTGGGCTTCCCGTGCCGCATCGCCGCCGCGTCGAGGGATGCGCGCCAATCTTCCGCATCGCGGATGCCCGGCGTGGTGCCAGAAAGCGGATCGTTCGGGAAACCCGCACCGCTGGTGTTTCCACCCGTCGGTGAAGTCGGTCGAGACATACTACTCGTCCAACGGCCAGCGCACGGCGTCATACCGGATCGACTTGGCGTCGTTCAAGACGGGCGGGTGAGGATTGGGGTCTCTCAGAGCATCCTCCGGCCGAGATACATCGGACGTTCTGGCTTCCGGAAGGTTCGAAAACGGTCTAGCCGCTTGATCTTTGACAGCTTACTTGCATGATGATACTAACTCCATCATGCAACGCACCTCGTTCGGCGACATGCCCTGCCCGATCGCCCGCAGCCTGGAGCATGTCGGCGAGTGGTGGAGCATCCTCATCCTGCGGGAGGCCTTCAACGGCCGCACCCGGTTCGACGAGTTCCGCGATGCGCTCGGCGTTGCCCCCAACATGCTGACCCGGCGGCTCAAGGCGCTGGTCGCGGCCGGGCTGCTGGAGCGGCGGCAATACTGCGAGCGCCCGCCGCGCGACGAATACATGCTGACCGAGCGGGGCCGGGATTTCCGCCCCGTGCTGCTGAGCCTGATGACATGGGGCAATCGCCACTTCGCGCCGGAGGGCCCCCGCGTGCAGATCGTGGACGCGCAGACGGGCGAGCCGGCCGACCCCGTGCTCGTGGACCGCGCCACCGGCCGGCCAATCGACGGACCGGCCTTCAAGATACGGCGCAGCACGGCAGCGTAAGGACAGGCCTATGCACGAGGATGCCCCCCGCCGCCGGACCATACGCTGGGAGCGTCCGGTCCC
>CAXSEK010000302.1:0-4506 GCA_964235625.1 uncultured Acetobacteraceae bacterium | reverse complement strand
GGCACCTACCTCGACGTGACCACTAACCTGCCCGTGGTCGACCCGCTAAAGGTCCGGTGCCCCGTGCTGATCGTGAAGGCCGAGTACGACGGCATCTCCGGCCTCCCCGACCTGCAGGCCTTCTTCGCCAAGCTGCCCAACGGCGACCGCCAGCTCGCCATCATCGCCGGCGCCGCCCGCGCCGTCGGCATGAGCCGCAACCGCGAAGCGTTCTGGCACGTCATGACCGCCATCCTGACCACCCCCGAGGCCGCGGCCTAATTCTCCCTACCCGCACGGCATCGGCCATTCTTGGCGATGGAATCACTCTATGGAAACGATCAACTAGAATGGGGCTCCGCCCAAACCCCGCCAGAGAACAGTCGTCCTCTCGACACGTGTCATAGGGGACGGGCGCCCTTGCTGACATGGCCCCTAGCGGGTGCTGGGTGGTGTGGGCCCTAAGTTCCGCGTGCCTCCTTCAGGCAATTGGAAGCCCATAGAAGGAGCGCCCTGCTTCCCTTGCTAGGTCCAGTACAACACCCGCGCCGCCGGCAAATGCCGGGCCAAACTCCCTTCCACCGCACCACGCAACTCCGCCATCTGTTCCTTCGTGAACACCCACTTCGTCGACCCGAACTTGGTCAGCTTGCGGGTGCGCAGCGCCTCGTCCATCTCCAGCTTGCTGCCAGGATACCACTCGTCCAGCACGCCCTTCGATTTCGGCGTGAACCGGTGGGTGATCAGCTCCGCCGTCAGATCCAGCCCCGGCACCCCGTCCAGCGCCACAGCGATATCGGCCACCAGCCGGTCATACGCCTCCCGCCACTCCGGCAGCCGCAGGATCGGCGCGATCGTCAGCCCCACCTTGTAGCCCGCCAACGCCATTTGCCGCAGCGCCGCCAGCCGCGCCGCCATCCGCGGCGCGCCCCCCTCCAGCCGCTCCGCCGCCACCGCGTTCAGCGAGAACCGGATCCGCGTCCGCCCCGCATGCGGCAGGTCCAGCAGCGTCCCCACCCCGTCGAACTTCGTGGTGAACCGCAGTTGCACCGGCGCCTCCCACGCGCCGAAATGCCGGATGCAGGTCGCCAGCGCCCCCGTCAGGTGCTCGAGCGCCAACGGGTCGGTGTAGCAGGAGCACTCGTACGTCGTCCCCTCCGCCGCCCGGGCCACCGACGCCGAGGTGACGCTCCCCTGCCCCAACGCCGGCGCCAGCTCGGCCAGGATCTCCGGCAGGTTCGCATACACCCGGATGATCGGCGGCCCGGCCAGCGATCCGGCCAGGTAGCAATACTGGCAATGCGCCGGGCACCCCTCCGCCAGGTCGAACCGCCAGTCGGCCGAGGGCGGGATCGGCTGCAGCCGCCGCCGGCTCGGCGAGGCGGTGACCAGCGCCATCGTCGTCTTGGCGTCGCGGTAGCTGTCCGGCAGCCCGGTCAACCGGTCCGCCTTCAGCTGCACCACCTCCGCCCCCAGCGCCGCCACCCGCTCGGCCACCGCCGCGCCATACGGCCACGTGAGCGCAGACGGCGTAACCAGCAGGCGCTTGGGTATCCATGTCCGGCCATTCATGCGCTGGAACATCGGGCCGCCCGCCACATGTTCCACCCCATGAGCGACCTCGCAGGCTTCCCCCCACGCGCCTTTGACAAGGCGGATCCCACCTCCGACACCCTGTTCTACGCCCAGCCCCGCCTCGTCACCCATATCGACGACGGCGCCATCGCCGCGGTGACGCAGCTCTACCGCGAGACCCTGCCGCCCGGCGGCACCATCCTCGACCTGATGAGCAGCTGGGTCAGCCACCTGCCGCCCGAGGCCGAATACGCGCACGTCACCGGCCACGGCATGAACGCGGCCGAGCTCGACGCCAATGAGAGGCTCGACGAATGGTTCGTCCAGGACCTGAACGCCGACCCGGCGCTCCCCCTGCCCGGCGCCACCTTCGACGGCGCCTGCCAATGCGTCTCCGTCCAATACCTGCAGCAGCCCGTCGCCGTGTTCCGCGAAGTGCTGCGCGTACTCAAGCCGGGCGCGCCCCTGGTGGTGACGTTCTCCAACCGCTGCTTCCCCACCAAGGCGGTCGCGATCTGGCAGGCGCTGCCCGGCGCCGAGCAGCAGCAGCTCGTCTCGCTCTACCTCACCTGCGCCGGCTTCGCGTCCGTCGAGACCGGTGAGTCCCTGCCGCGGCATGGCGACCCGCTTTGGGCCGTGATAGGCCGGGCCCCGCGCTGACCAGGGGACCCGATGGACCGCACGGACCGCAAGCTGCTCGCCTTGCTGCAGGAGGATTGCACGCTCTCGATCGCGCAGCTGGCCGAGCAGGTCGGGCTGTCCGCAACGCCGTGCTGGAAACGCATCCAGCGGCTCGAGGCGGAGGGCGTGATCGAACGCCGGGTCGCCCTGGTCGATCCGGACAAGGTGGGGCTGGGGCTCACCACCTTCGTCGCGATCGAGGCCGGTGACCACTCGCCCGCCTGGCTAGACCGGTTTGCCGCCGCAGTCGCCGGCATGCCGGAAGTGATGGAAGCACACCGCATGGCCGGCGACGTCGACTACATGCTGCGCGTGGTGACGACCGACTTGCGCGCCTACGACGCCTTCTACAAACGGCTGATCGCCGCTGTCGGGCCGAAGAACGTCAGCAGCCGCATGAGCATGGAGCGGGTGAAAGCCACCACGGCCCTGCCCCTCCCCGAGGCGGAGGTGAAACCGCGGAAATGATCGGCGACCGAACCTTCCCGGGCGGGCCGTGCCGCCTGCATTACGCCACCACTTCCACCGTCACATCCACGCTCATGTCCCCGAACGAACCCGGCGGCCCGAGGAAGCTGCCGGAGATCGGCACCGCCTGCTGCGGCGTGCGCGCCACGCTCACCCGGATCAGGTTGCGCCCCGCCACCCACCCGTTGGTCGGGTCGAACTCCACCCAGCCGGCGCCGGGCAGGTATACCTCGACCCACGCATGGGTGGCACCGCCGCCGACCACGGGCGCATCGCTGGCAGCCAGCCGCTCGTCATACAGGTAGCCGCTCACGAACCGCGCCGCGAGGCCGAGCGAGCGGACGGCCTCCATCATGAACAGCGTGTAGTCGCGGCACGCGCCGGTCTTGGTCGCAAGGGTGACGAGCGGGTCGTTCGTGCCCTCCGCCTGCCGGCCCTCGTAGCGGAACTCGCTGCGAATCGCCTGCGTGATCGCGGTCAGCATCGCCATCGTGTCGGTGGGACCGCCCGCGGACAGGAACTGGTGCGCCCACCCGTCCACGATCCGGTCCGGATCGGCGTAGTGGCGCTCGATCGAGCGGGCCAGGTCCGGCACCTCGGCCGAGGTGTAGCTGAACGGATAGGTCTCCGCACGCGGATCGAGCGGCAGGTCGGCCCGGGTTGGGTAATGCCGCAGGTCCAGCGTGGAAACGATGCGAAGCCGTGTGCTCTCGCGGTCTTCGGGGAATGTCAGGTAGCAGACGGAATTGTTGAAAACGTCATGCGCCCACCGCGTGCTGCGCGCCGGCGGCGACACGGTGAGGGCGGTTTCGAGCAGCCTGAGATCGTGGCTGTCCCGAGGTCGGAGCATGAGCCGGTGTGCAAGCAGGCGAACCGGTTTCTCGTAATGATACTCCGTCGCGTGGACGACCCGGACGCGGGGCATGGCGCGGGGACCCTCGGCCGTCCCGTCAGATTACGTGGAAAATGTAGAGCAGGATGACGACCGGGATAGGGGTCCCCATGAACCACAGCAGCATTCCACGCATCGATGGGCACTCCGGGAGAAGGAACGGTTGGCCAACGTGCCTGCGCGCAGATCGGTTGCTATCAGGGCCGCGACCTAGGCCACATGCGGCGCAGGACCGCATCACCCTTGGCGCGGAGCTTGCCGATCCGCCCGACGCCGGCCAGCCGCCGGTCGAGGAAGGCGAGCGTATCCGCAGCCTCCCCGCTCTCGTCGCGCAGCCAATACAGCAGCGTGCTGCCGTACACGCCAGCGAGAATGGCGCGCTTGGTATACCAGCTGAAATCGGCACTCCGATCCCCGGCCACGTGCCAGATCGCATCGACGGTGCGGGACGTGACTCGGGCCGCCGCCGCCGGGTCTGTGGCGAGCAGGGCCAGGCCGCGTCGCACGGCGTCCTTGGCCGGAGCGGCCTGCAACAGCCGGCGTGCGATAACCGCCCGCACCCGGGCCGGCAGGCGCTCAGCCTGCGACGGCTCCATCCGGCGGTCGGCCAGGTCGATCCAGGTCTCGACCATGTCGATCGGCCCACCAGGGAACAGCAGGTCTGCATCAGGCCCGGCGGCCGCGCGCAACGCCGCGATGGTCCAGCCGGGGAAGGGCTGCACCGCGACCAGCGCGTCCAAAGCGGCATCCCGCTCGGGCGAGCGCTCGGGCGGACTCAAAGGCCCGCCTTGGCGAGATCTTCGGTGAACCCGAACCGGCTGAAAGCGGTCAGGCGCATCGGATACAGGATGCCGTCCCGGTGGTCGAACTCGTGCGGCACGACCACGGCGTGGAAGCCACCGACAGCCCCG
>CAXSEK010000301.1:0-4516 GCA_964235625.1 uncultured Acetobacteraceae bacterium | reverse complement strand
GCCAGGCGCCGTAGATCGCGGCGATCAGCAGCAGGGCCATTACCGCGCCCAACCCGGCGGTCTCGGACGGCGTCGCGAATCCGCCATACAGCGCGATCATCACGCCGCTTAGCAGCAGCAGGAAAGGCAACACCCGCGGCAGCGCGGTCATCCGGTCCCGCATAGAATAGGTGTCGGACCGCAGGATCTCGCTCCGCACACCGCCCGCCTCGGCCACCCGCGTCGCGCGCCCGAACTCCAGCCGCCAATTCACCATGGCCCAGGCGGCGAACAGCACCACCAGCAGCACGCCCGGCCCCAAGCCGGCCAGGAACAACCGCCCGAGCGACTGCTCGGACGCCACCGCATACAAGATCAGGACGATCGAGGGCGGCAGCAGGATCCCCAGCGTACCGCCCGCCGCCACCAGCCCGGCCGCGAAGCCCGGCGAGTAGCCTCGGCGCCGCATCTCCGGAATGCCAGACGATCCGATCGCCGAACAGGTCGCCGGGCTCGACCCCGCCATCGCCGCGAACAGCCCGCACGCGATCACCACGGCGACACCCAGCCCGCCGGGCACCCGGTGCAGCCAGGTATGCAGCGCGTCATACAAGTCCTTGCCCGCGCGGGACTTGCCGATCGCCGCACCCTTGAGGATGAACAACGGGATCGTCAGCAGGGTGATGGAGGCGAGTTCCTCGTAGACGTTCTGCGCCACGGTATCGAGCGAGGCCGCCGGCATGAACACCATCATGAACACGGTTGCCACGCCGCCCAGCGCGAAGGCGATCGGGATGCCCGAGAACAGCGCCACCAGCGTGGCCCCGCCATACATCAAGCCGATGGTTCCGACGCCCATCGTCTAGGCCAAGTGCGCCGGCGCCGCGTCGGAATGGCGGCTGCCCAGCAACTGCAGCAGGAGTTGCACCGCCAGCAGGGCCATCCCCGCCGCCATGCAGCCATAAGGGATCCAAAGCGGCGGGCCCCAGGCGGACGGGGTCGTCTCCCCCTCGGTCCAAGCCTCCAGCAGCAACTCCCAGCTTTTCCAAGCGAAGAAGCCCACGAACAGCAGCGAGCAGAGATCGGCGATCACGCGCCGCACATGGTCCACCGCCGGCGGCAGCACCTGTGCCAGCGCGTCGATCCCGACATGCCCGCGCCGGGCTTGCGTCCAGGCAGCCGAACCGAACGTGGCGCCGATGAGCAGGAACGTCGAAAGCTCATCCTGCCAATCGCTCGCCCTCCCCAGGAAGTAACGCCCGATCACCTCCCAGGTCAGCACGCACCCCGCCGCGGCGATCGCCAGTGCGGACAGCAGCGCCAGGAGGCTGTTCAGCGCCGTGACCACCGACTGCAGCGGTGCCAGCAGGCCCGTCCGTGGGACGTCCCTCGTGTCAATGGCTGCGCTCAAGCCACTGCCTCGGCCAGCTTCAGCATGTTCGCGCAGGCGGCACTCCGGCCGGCGAAATCCTTCCACGCCGAATCCTGCGCCACCGCCTTCCACTTCGCGATGTCGTCCGCGGTCATGTCCGAGACCTTGACGCCCACCTTGCCGTAGATGTCCGCCAAGGCCTGGTCATCCGCCTTTGCCGCCTCGAGCGCGAACGGCTCCTGCGCCGCACCCACCTCCGTTATCGCTGCCTGCTGGTCCGGCGTCAGGCTATCGAAGATCTGCTTCGACATGATCAACGGCTCGAACATGAACCAGAAGGATCCGCCCCGCGCCGTCGTCACATTCTTCGCGATCTCCTGCAGGCGGAAGCTGATCAGGCTGGTGGAGGACGTCACTGCTGCGTCCAGCGACCCGGTCTGCATCGCCGCGTAGGTCTCGTCGGACGTCACCGAGCTGATGATCCCGCCTGCCGCCTTCAGCATCTGGTCCATCTCCCGCGAACCGCCGCGGATCTTCAGCCCCTTCGTGTCGCCCGGCTTGACCACCGCTCCGGCGCGGGACGCGACACCGCCGCCCTGCCAGACCCAGGTCAGGATTTTGACACCGCGCCGGTCCAGCACCGCCGAGAGCTCCTGCCCGATCGGCGCCGTCTTCCAGGCCAGGCCTTGCGCATAGCTCGTCACCAGGCACGGCATCAGCCCGACATTGACCTCCGGCACCTCGCCCCCGGCATAGGCCAGCGGGTAGAGCGACAGGTCGAGCGCACCGCGCCGCAGGGCGGAGAATTGCGCGACGGTCTTCATCAGCGACGACCCCGGATAGATCTCGAACGACAGCGAGCCGCCGGTCTTCTCCTCCACGGCCGCCGCGAAGCGCCGCACCAGGCGGTCCCGGAAATCCCCCTGCTCCACCGTCCCGCCGGGGAATTGATGGCTGATCTTCAACACCCGGGCGTCCGCGGCCTGTGCCCGGCTCGCCCGCAACAACGCAGGTGCAGCAAGCAAGCCAAGTGTAGCGCGACGCGTTATGGCCATTTTAGACGTTCCCCGGACGAGACGATTGATACATAGCTAGCCGAGGACGACCAGACCAACAACCCGCGGACTTCCCGGGGTTCGGTTACTTCGCCCGGCGCAGCAGCAACCGGACCGAGCCCACGTTCGCCGCATGCGGGTGCGTCACGGCCAGGACCAGCGGGCGCAGTTGCGGCAGGTTGAGCCAGAGCGGCAGCTCCCGCCGGATCACCCCGCCATGCTCGCCGCTGCCGCGTCCGGTGATCACCTCGACGCAGCGGATCCGCTCCGCATGCGCCCGCAACAGGAAAGCCTGCAACGCCGTGAACGCGTGCTGCGCTGTCCGGCCGTGCAGGTCCAGGGTCCGGGCCGGCAGCAGCTTGCCGGTCCGCAACCGTGCCCAACTCGCCTTGTCCAAGCCGGCCGGCTGCTCGCCGACGGCGACCGCCGCGACCGCAACCATCCGGACCGGCCGCGCCAGCACGAGCGGCAGGGCCGGGAGCACCGCGGGCACGGCCATCTGCGGCAGGAGGGCCGGCACTTCTCGCCCTGGCAGCGCTGCCACGTGCCGCGCATAGGCAGCCCAGGCCTCCATATCCCCGCCGCTCAGCCCCCTCCGAGCCACCTATTCATCCCTTGCAAAGGCCGGCTGGTCGGGAAGCGACGCTCCTCAGGGCCGCCGCGCTCGGGTCGCCGCCGTCGGGCTACGACTCATCCAGGTTGCCGAAGCTCGGCGCGGTCCATCGATTGGGATGCGCCGGCGGCAAACCCGGTTCCATGGCGTGCAGCCAACCGAGCACGTGGTCCAACATGTCCCGTGCCGACGTCCCGTGCGGGTCCGGCGCGATGTGCTGGCTGAACCGGGCGATCCGCCCTGCCAGCGGACCGGGCGAAAGCGCACCTTGCTCCACCAGTTCCGCCACCAGCGCTTGGAACATCCCGAGCAGGATGGCATGCGTCTCATTGTGCCGGTGGTCCCGTGTCTCGAGCACCGCTCTGACGACGTTTCGAGATACCGGGCTGCTTTCAGGACGGTTCATACCGTCACTTTGCAGCCAGTGCGCACCGTCCGCAAGCAAGCGCCCCCGCCGTTGCCGGCAATCGACGGGCACGCTACGGATCCAACGCATGAACAGCCCCTGGCGGCCCTCTGAACGCTACCCTGACCCGGCCGTGGAGGTGCTGGACGCCAGCTTCGCGCCTTACCGCGTCGGCCTCGCCGCCGTCGAACGCCTGTATACAGGTTGCCGCTGGGCCGAGGGGCCCGTTTGGTTCGGCGATGCACGATGCCTGCTGTGGAGCGACATCCCCAACAACCGCATCCTGCGCTGGGACGAGGAGACGGGGGCCACCTCCGTCTTTCGCAAGCCTTCCAACAACGCCAACGGCAACACCCGCGACCGCCAGGGCCGCCTAGTCACCTGCGAGCACGGCACACGCCGGGTCACCCGCACCGAGTATGACGGCACCATCACCGTGCTGGCTGACCGCTATGACGGCAAGCGCCTCAACTCCCCCAACGACGTGGTCGTCCGGTCCGACGGCTCGATCTGGTTCAGCGACCCCGATTTCGGTATCGGCGGGTACTACGAAGGCGAGAAGGCCGAGCCCGAGTTGCCCACCAACGTCTACCGCATCGACGGCCAGACCGGGGCGGTGACCATCGCCACCACCGAAATCGGCCGTCCCAACGGGCTCGCCTTCTCCCCCGACGAACGCATCTGCTATGTCGTCGAGTGCGCCGTCTTCCCGCGCCGCATCCAGGCGTTCGACGTGACCGCCGACGGCAAGGCGCTCACCAACGGCCGGACGTTCATCGACGCCGGGCAGGGCACCCCCGACGGGTTCCGCGTCGATGTCGACGGCAATTTGTGGTGCGGCTGGGGCATGAGCGACGCGCTGGACGGCGTGGTGATCTACAACGCTTCGGCCGCTTTGATCGGTCGCATCGCGTTGCCCGAGCGCTGCGCTAACCTCTGCTTCGGCGGGCGGCACCGCAACCGACTGTTCATGGCCTCCAGTCAATCGCTCTACAGCCTTTACGTTCAAACGCAGGGCATGCCCGGCGGCTAGGCGGCTTCACGATCAGCTTCCACCAACCCATCTAAGGCGCATGTCGAAACCCTCCGAG
>CAXSEK010000300.1:0-4519 GCA_964235625.1 uncultured Acetobacteraceae bacterium | reverse complement strand
CCGGTCGGTCTGCACCGCTTCCGTCGTGTCGGTGTCGAAATACAGGAACGAAGCCGCCGGGAACTCGGCAATGTCGCGCAGCCGCCGCCCTTGCCCCGGCGCGCCCCACTCGTTCTGCAGGATGCGCCGGCGCAGGCGCAGCACCACCTCCTTGCCGGTGCCGCCCAGCGCCACGAACAGCGTCGGCCGCAGCTTGACGATCTTCGGCGGGGCCGGCCCGCGTGCGGCGTTATTGTCGACCTGATCGGCCATGCTGGATCTTTCGCGTTAACGGCTGAACCGGGTGGCCGAGTTATACAGCACGACGAACAGGATCAGCGTCACCAGGCACAGCACGCCGAGCGGGATGATGAACGACAGCACCGTCCAGAACTGGCCGAGCAGCCCGAACACCACTGTAAAAGCGATCGAGAACAGAAACGTGAACAACGCCCAGGATGCACCGTTCGCCCCCGAGAGCGACGACCGGTTGGCGATCAGGTGGCTGCGCACGACGCCGCGCAGCAGGAAGATCACGATGGCGGCCACGACCATGAGCGCGACCCCGATGATCGCCCCGTTCTGCGTCAAGCTGCCCACCAGCTCCGGCTCCCGGACCGCGACGGGGGCCGTGGTCGTCACCGCCGGCGCGGCGGGTGCGGGCGGCGGGGCGGCGGAAGGCGAGCTCTGCTGCGGCGGCCGGATAACGTAGCCCGACGGCCCGGCAGGGACCGGCCCAGCCGGGCCCGGGCGCTGCGGATCAGCCATATACAAACCCCGTTCGATTGTTCCGGTGCGCTGCCCCGCGCTACCCCTGGCAACCTAGCGGGCCCTTAAGGGAAATCAATGTGCAAGCCAACCCGCGTCACTTCTCCCTCTCCCGTCCTTCATGGGAGAGGGCGTAGCTGCCAAAGGTCCTGCGGGCTTCAGCCCGTGGAAAGGCAGCGAAAGGCGGGGTGAGGGCCGGTTGCGCACGCATGATCCGGCAATCACGGGATCCCAAGCGCCCTCACCCCAACCCTCTCCCGCGAGCGGGAGCTTACTTAAGCCGGTTCCCACCAACTACCCTCTGCCTCGGCGGCCCGAACAGCCGTCCCGTCACCACCAGCCGCCGCCCGTCCCGCAACACCACGCTGCGGGACTGGAACGGCCGCAGCACGAAGGCCTGTGCCCGCCCGTCCACCGGCACGAAATACCGCCGCGGCCGCAGCGCCAGCAGGGCCAGCACCGGCAGCCCCACCAGCACCAGCCCCGCCCCGCCCCGCGCCAGGATCAGCGGCCAGGGCGAATAATACACCGCCACCGTCACCGGGATCACCGCGCTCGCCGTGCTCACCCGCTGGTAGTCGGCGAACACGTCCGGCAACTGGTCCAGTGCCGCGATGTCGCCCATCCGCGCCACGAACCCCGCCCCCAGCGCCATTGTCATGTCGCTCAGCCGCAGCTGCAATCCGCCCCGCACCACCTGCGACTGTGCGAACAGCCCCGCCAGGCCCGGCGGCCGTGCCACACGCGGCAGATGCAGCACCAGCGTCACGTCACCCTGCTGCGCCCCCGCTTCCAGGCCGTTCAGCGTGGCCGGCGCCACCTGCACCGGCAGCGCCGCCGGGTCGGCGACCCCCTCCAGCGCGGACCAGGCGAGCGACAGCTTCGCGCTCACGATCGTCTGCGGGTAGTAGTCCGACCGCAGGCTGCCCGTCACCCGCACATCCGCCCCCGCCGCCGGCACGCCCTGCAACAACATCCCGCCGCCCGGCTGCGCCGTGACCCCGGCATCCGCACCGGTGGCCGAGAACACCAGCGGCGCCTGGTCCAGGTGCTTCAATCGCACCGGCGGGTCGGTGAACAGCGCACGCATCGGCACCGCATCCACGATGCGCTTCAGCGCCGCCGCCGCCTGGTCGCCATAGGCGATGGCGTAGATGATCAGCCCCCGCTCGGTATACAGCCGCCCCGTCACCGGCATCCGCACCGGGTAGGCGGCGACGAACGGGAGGTATGGGCTGCTACGGATCAGCTCCGCGAAATCGCGCGTGTTGCGGTCTATCTCCGGGCTGTTGTTGCGCGAGTTCTTGTTGTTGGTGAGGATCCAGACGATCCCGGGCTTGCCGTCGAGCACTTCGTCCAGCGAGCGGGCCAGCGCGCCATCGAAATCGGCATCCGCCAGCCGTCCGCCGGGCCGCACCGCCAGCCCTAGCGCGTCCACCGCCGCCTGCACCGGGCCCGGCGCGTATGGCCCGTCGAACACCACCTCCGGCGAGCGGTGGCCCGGCACCTGGCCGTCCTGGTTGAACGTGGCCACGATGGTCCGGCCGGTCCGCGAGGCATCGACCAACGCGCGCAACAGCGGCTTGAACTGCGAGGCGCGGTCGGTGAAGAACGGCTCCATCCAGCCGGAGTTCTGCACCAGGTACAGCGACGGCACCTCGGCGCGCGCCGCCGCCGCCAGCAGCAGCAAGGCCACCAGGACCGCGCGGGCCATCACGGCCCGACCAGCGGCCAGCGGAAGCAGCGGTTGGCCGGCAGGTCGTACACCAGCAGCGTGCGGCCATACACGAACGGCACGATCTCCCACGCCGAGCGCACCCGTAGCATCGCCCGCAAATCGGTCAGCACGACGGAACTTCCAGCGAACATGATCCGGCATTCGACTGCCGTCTCCGGTGGGGTGGTCTCCAGGAAGCTGCGGAGCGCCGTGCGCGGCCGGCACTCCGCCACAACAAAGCCATCACCGTCGAGTGCCAGCAGCGGTTGCAGGAACGCCGTGCCGTCGCCGCGGTAGTCCATCCGGGCAGGCTCCCATGGCTCGCGGAACCGGCTCATGCCGACGAAGCTGGCTGCGCCGCAGCTCGTCACGTAGCGGTCGAACTCCCGCCGCTGCGGAGTGGCACCCAGCGGCAACAGCGCCTCGAAGCACTGCCGCCCCTCTCGCCGCCCGAGCTGGTGGAAAATGCCGTTGGGCGAGAGCACCGGGCGCACCGCCTGCATCGGCTGCCAGCCGTCGCGCCACGGCCGGTAGTCGCAGGTGGCCACACCCTTGGTGAACCGGACGAACAGTTGGCCGTGCTCGCCCACCCAGAACGCCTCGCTGGCATTGACCGAGGGGGCGGCGAACACCTGTGCCCCCGGGGCATGGCCGTCCATCTGCGCGGCCCCGTTGAACACCGGCGCCCGCTGCCAGCCCTGCTCCGGCGACACGCGGTAGGCGACGGCGAGCGTGTCGCCAGCCAGCACGGGGACGGCTGCGGCCTGGCCGATCCCCGCCGCCCCGCCGAGCGAACGCTGGATCCCGAGTGCCGGCTTGGCCACCGCCGGGGTCGCCGACCGGTGCGACAAGGCCAGCCAGACCGGCCCGTCATCCCCCGGCAACGCCACGCCATTGCCGAACGCCGCCGCCGCCCAGCTCCATCGCGGCAGGTTCAGCGCCGCCGGCACCTGCCCGAGCTCCCGCCACCGCCCGCCGTCGAACACCCCGGCGAACCCGTGGACCCAACCCCACAGGATCCCGGTCGTCTGGTCGAGCCCGAGCAGACGCGGCGGCGTGCCGGCCACACAGAAATCCAGCCGGGAGGGACCCGGCATCGCCAGCTCCTCGCGCGATGCCGGGTCGGGCACCCCGTGGCAAGCAAGGCTGGGCAGCCCGGACGCGCCGTTGCCGGGGGACGACCAGAGCTGCGTGTCCTCGGCCGAGGGCGGGGGCTGCAACGGGACGCCGCAGAGCGGGCAGTGCTGGAACGCGAACGGCCACGGCCCGGGATGCGCACAATTGGACCCGCGCGCGCGCAACAGGCCCAGCTCGCCATCCTTCGGGTCCAGGCTGACCGGATCGTTCCACAGCAGCACGCCGTCATACTGCCCCGGCTTGCCGGACCAGCGCTCCCGGCCATACGGACCGTCCAACTCCCACATCGGCTTGGCTGGGGCGGGCGGCATGGTCCAATCGGGCTTTGGTTCACCAAACCCTAGGGCGGCGTGACGCGGGCGTAAAGACAGGACGCCGCTAGGAACCGGCCCTTAACCGCGTGCTGCGATACAGCCCGGCGACGTCGAAACCCAACCGATGCTTTCCAGGTGCAACATCCCAGCTTCGACCCGCGCTGGCTCCCGCGGCCACGACCCGTCCGCACCCCGCCGCAACGGTTCTGCCCCGACCGTAACGGTCCACACCACGAGGATCTCCCGCACGCTCGGGACCGTCGTATAGGCCCATACGTTCGACCACGTCTCCGTCTGGTTGCTCGGCGAGAGGAACTCCACGATCAGCACCGGGTCGGTCAACACCGGTTCCTCGACGCAGCCCTCCGAGCAGGTGACGGCGAGATCGGGGATGCGGACATCCGGCTCGATTGCACGTTCGGCACCACGCCCAGCTTGATTATCACCCAACACGGGCTGTCTTGTTCCAGCAGGTGGTTGCCGATGAGCCGGCCAGCTCGCCCTGCAGCGTGCCATGGCTGCGACTTGCCGGCGCCATCGCCTGCGGCACCCCGTCCACTAACTGCCAAGCACGACCATCCCCGGGCTCCCAGGCCAGGAACTC
>CAXSEK010000299.1:0-4531 GCA_964235625.1 uncultured Acetobacteraceae bacterium | reverse complement strand
GCGTGAGGGGCCGACGGTGCAGGTCGCGGCCACCATCATGCACGCGATCGGACGGATATTGAGGCTGCCGCAGGAGGATGCGTATCGTGCCATGGTCTTGGGCGGGGGTGCGGCCGGCGTCGCCGCAGCGTTCAACACCCCGCTCGCTGGCGTGGTGTTCGCGATCGAGGAGCTCAGCCACTCGTTCGAGGCGCGGACCTCCGGCCGGGTGCTCACGGCGGTCATCCTCGCCGGCATCACCGCCGCCGCGACGGTCGGCAACTACAGCTATTTCGGCACCACGCCGGCTGAACTGCCTTGGGGCAGCGGGTGGCTCGCCGTGCTGGCCTGCGGCGTGACGGGCGGGTTCGCGGGCGGCTGCTTCAGCGCCCTTCTCGTCCGGTTTGCCCGCGGCGTGCCCGGCGGAGTCGGCCGCGCGATCGTTCACCACCCTCTGGTTTTCGCCGCGCTGTGCGGATTGGGGATCGCGGCCATCGGCTACGCCAGCGGCGGCGCCACCTTCGGCACCGGTTACGCCCAGGCAAGCGGGCTCTTCAGTGGCAGCGGCACCGTGCCCGGCGGTTTCTTCGCCCTGAAATTCGCCGCCAGCGTGCTGTCCTATATCAGCGGTATCCCCGGCGGCATCTTCGCCCCCTCGCTCGCGGTCGGCGCCGGGCTGGGCCACGCGATTGCCGGCTTCATCCCCGCAGCCCCCACCGGCGCCGTCGTGCTGCTCGGGATGGTCGCCTATTTCAGCGGCGTCGTGCAGGCGCCGATCACGGCCGCCGTCATCGTTCTGGAGATGACGGAGGACGGCCGCGTCACCGTGCCGCTGATGGCGACGGCCTTCCTCGCCTACGTCGTCTCCCGCCTGGTCTGCCGCAAGCCGATCTACGCCGCGCTGGCCGAGGGTTTCCAGGCCGCCGCGGAGCGGGCCGACACACACCAACCAGTCAAGCCGGGCCAGCTTCCTTGACACTTGAACGATCTCCTTCCCAGGATGAAACCACCGTCTCTACGGGGGGAGTTCCTGCATGACGCGCCGTTCCATCGCCGTGCTCGCGGCCGCCTGCGTACTGCCCTTCGCCGCACCCGTCCGGGCCCAAATTACCATCGGCGCCATCCTAAGCATCACCGGCCCGCAAGCAGCCCAGGGCGCCGGGTATAAGAACGCGTTCGATCTGCTGCCGACGGAGATCGCCGGCCAGAAGGTCACCTACTTGGTGCGGGATGATGGCGGGGATCCGACGGCAGCCGCCAATATCGCCCGCAAGCTCATCACCGAGGACCACGTGGACGCCTTCATCGGCCCGGCCAGCACCGCTCCCGTTTCCGCCGTGTTGCCGATTGCAACCGAGGCGCACGTGCCCATGGTCGCCATGTCCCCCTACGTGATCGACACCAAGACCTACCCCTTCGCCTTCGACGACGCGCAGCCGATCAAGCTGATGGTCGAGGGTGTTGTCCAGTCCATGAAGGCGCACGGCGTCAAGACGACGGGGTTCATCGGGTTCGGGGATGGCTGGGGGGACTGGGTCCTGGGCGCCCTCAAGGAGGACGTCGCCGGCACGGGGATCGAGGTAGTGGACGAGGAACGCTACGCCCGCACCGACACCTCCGTGCAGCCGCAGGTGCTCAAGGCGCTGTCCCACCATCCCGATGTCATGATGCTCGGTGGCTCGGCCGTGCCCGGCGCGCTGCCGCAGATCGCGTTGTCGCAGCGCGGCTACAAGGGCCAGGTCTACAACAACCACGGCGTGGTCGGCCCGGACTACATCCGCGTAGGCGGCGCCGCCGTCGAGGGCTGCATCGCACCGACCGGGCCGCTCGTCGTGTATGACCAGTTGCCGGACGGCAACGTCGTCAAGCCGGTCGCCACCGCGTTCATGCAGCATTACGTGGACAAGTTCGGCCCGCAGAGCCGCAACGCCTTCGCCGGCTACACCTACGATGCCGGGTTGCTCATCGCCGGCGCCATCCCGGCAGCGCTCAAGGCCGGCAAGCCCGGCACGCCCGAGTTCCGCGACGCCCTCCGCACCGCCATCGAACAGACGCATGAGCTGGTCGGCACCCACGGTGTCTATACCATGAGTGCCACCGACCATAACGGCATGGACGGGCGCGCCCGCGTGATGGTGCAGGTCCAGGACGGGGCCTGGAAGCTGATCCAATAAACGGGCGTGGACGGTTCCATCTTCCTGCTGTTGCTGCAGGACGGGCTGACCTCGGGCGCCATCTACCTGCTGCTCGCCGTCGGCATGCTGATCGTGTTCTCCGTCTCCAGCGTGATCTTCATCCCCCAGGGGGATTTCGTCTCCTTCGCCGCCTTGGGTTTCGCTGGCCTGATCCAGGGCGAAATCCCTGGCACGCTGTGGCTGCTGGACGGTGCCGCGCTGGTCTGCGCCGGTCTGGCGCTGCTATCGCCGAGGCCGCTGCGCAATGCGGCCTGGGCGGCGATGCCGGCGTCCGCGCTTACCGCAGCCACACTCCTCGCCGTGCGCGTCGGCGCCCCCGTCTGGTTGCTCGGCATCCTCGCCGTGGCCGGCACGGCGCTGCTCGGGCCGCCCATCCACCGCCTGGTGTTCCGCCCCCTCGCCGGCGCCTCCATCCTCACCTTGCTCATCGTGGCGATGGCGCTGCACTACGTGCTGCTCGGCGCCGGCCTGGTGCTGTTCGGTCCCGAAGCCTCCCGCACGCCACCCTTCTCCACCGCGACCTTCACCCTGGGTGAGGTGGACATATCGGGCCACTCGCTCTGGGTCGCCGGGTGCTGCCTACTGCTGGTGGTGGGCCTGCGCTGGCTGTTCCACTTCACCCTACTCGGCAAAGCCCTCCGCGCCACCGCCTCCAACCCGCTCGGCGCCCGGCTGATGGGTATCGAGCGCGGGCGGACCGGCGCGCTCGCCTTCCTCCTGGCGGCCGCGATCGGTGGCTTGGCTGGCCTACTGATCGCGCCGATTACGCCGATCTCCTACGACAGCGGCTTCGTCACGGGGCTGAAGGGCTTCATCGCGGCCGTGCTCGGCGGCCTGGTCAGCTACCCGGTCGCTGCCATCGGTGCGCTCGCCGTCGGTGTCGTGGAGTCGTTCGCCGCTTTCTGGATCAGCGCCTACGCCGCACCGATCGTGTTCGGCCTGTTGCTGCCGGCCCTGGCCGTGCTCTCGTTGCGGCACCGGTCGCTGGAGGAGTGAACCGCCGTTTGCTGCTGGGCAGCGCACTGCCGGTGCTCGCCGTGCTGGCCGGCCCGGCGCTGCTGCCGCCCTTCTACGTCGCCCTGTTCTCCTACGTGGGCCTGGCCGCCATGATCGCGGTCGGGCTGGTGCTGATGACGGGGATCGCCGGGCAGACCTCCTTCGGCCAGGCCGCCTTCGCCGGCATCGCGGCCTACGCCACCGCGGCGCTAACCCGCAACGGCGGCTGGTCCCCCTGGCTCAGCCTGCCAGTGGCCCTGGCGCTGGTCGCCGTGGCCGCGCTTGTGGTGGGCGCGGTCACGGTCCGGCTATCCGGCCATTTCCTGCCGCTCGGCACCATCGCCTGGGGCAGCGCCGCCTCCTACCTGTTCGGCACGCTCCCCGGCCTGGGCGGCTTCAACGGCCTGCCCGAAGTGCCAGGCCTGCCACCGTTCAACCAGCCCGGCGGACGCTGGATGCTGCTGTTCATCGGCGCCCTCCTGCTCGGCCTCCTGCTGCTGACCCGCAACCTGCTGGACAGCCGGCAGGGCCGCGCCATCCGCGCCCTCGCCGCCGGCCGGGCCCTGCCGGAGAGCATGGGGATCGACACGGCCCGGCTGTCGCTCTGGGTGTTCCTCGTGGCGGCCCTGTATGCCGGCCTGTCCGGCTGGCTGTACGCCCACGTGCAACGCCAGGTCAGCCCGACGCCGTTCAACCTCACGGCCGGGATCGAGTACCTGTTCATGGCGATCATCGGCGGCGCCGGGTCGCTGTGGGGCGCGGTGCTGGGGGCCGGCGTGGTAACGGTGTTGCGTGACCAGCTGAACGACTGGTTGCCCCGCTTGTTCGGCCGCCCCGGCAACTTCGAGGGCATGGCCTTCGCCGCCATCATTATCCTAGTGATGCAACGCATGCCCGGCGGCCTCGCGCCGTATTTGGCCCGGCTGCTGCCCGCGCCCCGTCCCCGCTCCGTCCCCGACGCGCCCCCACTCGGCATGGCCCCCTACCAGCCAGGCGAGGTCCTCGCGGCCGCCGGCATCACCAAGCGCTTCGGCGGCCTGGTCGCCAACGATGGCGTGGGCCTGACCGTTGAGGCTGGCCAGATCGTCGCCCTGATTGGCCCCAACGGCGCCGGCAAGAGCACGCTGTTCAACCAGCTCGGCGGGCTGCTCCGTCCGGATGGCGGCACCATCCGCCTGCACGGCCACCCCGTCACCGGCCAGCCGCCCCGCCGCATGGCCCGGCTCGGCCTGGGCCGCACCTTCCAGCACGTCCGCCTGCTTCCCGGCCGCTCTGTGCTGGAGAACATCGCGCTCGGCGCGCATATCCACGGCCACGCCGGCATCCTCGCCGCCATGCTGCGCCTCGACCGGCAGGAGGAG
>CAXSEK010000298.1:0-4534 GCA_964235625.1 uncultured Acetobacteraceae bacterium | reverse complement strand
CACGGCCAGCCCCAGCGCCCCCCCTTCCAGGGCCACCGGCAGCGCGCGGGCGTGGCGTAGGAACCGGGGCGCGAGCCGGTCGGGAAACAGCGGCTCGTCCGGGTAGGAGCCGGCTTGTGCCAGCGGCAGCCCGAGCAGGGTAGCGTAGGCTTGGGCCAGGTCGCGCTCGTTCACCAGGCCCAATTGGAGCAGCACCCGGTCTAGCCGCTGGCCGTTCTCCGCCGCGACCCGGCGCCCCCGCTCCACCGTGCGCGGGTCGCATTGCCCGCCCGCCTCCAGCAGCGCCACCACGGCCGCAGCCGCTGCGTCTGGCGTGTCGAAGCTGAGGGCGGCGGACTGGTCCATGGTACAATAACTTGTGCTGCCCCGCCCCGGATGCCAATGGCCGCCCATGCCGATGGCCGATCTGCCTCCCGCCCTCGTGGCCCTGCTGGCGGCACCGTTCATCGGCAGCCTGCTCGGCGTGCTGGTGCGCCGGCTGCCAGAGGGGCGGCCAGTGGCGCTCGCCCGGTCCTGTTGCGAGGCGTGCGGCCACGCGCTCGGCCCGGCGGAGCTGGTGCCGCTCGCGAGCTTCCTGTGGCAGCGCGGTCGATGCCGCCACTGCGGCGCGCGCATCGCCAGCGCCCATCTCTGGATCGAGCTGGCGGCGCTGGCCGTGCCGGCGACGGCGGCGCTCGCAGAGGCCGACCCGGCGGGGCTATGGGCGGATTGCGTGCTGGGCTGGACGCTGCTGGCGCTCGGCTGGATCGACTGGACCCATCTGCGCCTGCCGGACGCGCTGAGCCTGCCGCTGCTGCTGGCCGGGCTGACGGCGACCGCGTTACTGGACTCGGCGGCGGTGACCGATCATGCCTGGGCGGCGATAGCAGGTTACGGGTCGCTGCGCCTGCTCGCCACCGGGTATCGGCGGCTGCGCGGGCGGGAGGGGCTGGGCGGCGGGGACGCCAAGCTGCTCGCCGCATCCGGCGCTTGGGTCGGGCTTTCCGGCCTTGGGCCCGTGCTGCTGATCGCTGCCGTCGCAGGGCTGGTGGCGGCCCTGCTGCGCGGCGGGGGATTGCGCGCGAACACTGTCGTGCGGCTGCGCGCAGCCACCGTCGTGCCGCTTGGGACCTGCCTGGCGCTGGGCACCTGGGCGGTCCGCCTGCTTTGGCCCTGACGAGGCCGACCCTGCGGTGTGGCGTAAGCCCGGAAGGCCAGCAACCGCAATCGGGGCTACTCCGCCGGTTGCGCAGTCGGTGCGATCCGCTGCGTCGCACCCCAACTCCGCACCCCGGTCAGGAACGACACCCAACCGAGCGCGGCGCCCGCGTGGCGTAGCAGTTGGAAGCTGAACGGCTCGATCAACGCCGCCAGGATCGCCGGGACCAAATACAGCCCAGACGAATGGCCCAGCCAGCGGCGATAGAGGTGCAACGACCACAGGTAAAATGCGAGGTCGAGTAGGATCTTGGCGCCGATCGCTCCCGCCACCGGGGCCACGATTGCGAACCGGCCGCCGATTAGATAGGCGATCAGCAGCACCGCGCCGGTCAGGCCATAGAGCGGCTGCAACGTGTCGATCGCCTTGACCGGCAGCATCCAGGTGCCGAGGCGGCCATAGGTGGGATTGCCGACCATGTGGCGGTACCAGACCTGGGTCTGCAGGAATCCGCCGAACCAGCGGCGGCGCTGGCGCAGGAAGGCGGCGATGGTGGCCGGGGCGTCCGTCCGGGCGTGAGCGCCGCCGACGACGCCGGTGCGCCATACCAGGCCTTGGCGCCCGGCGTGGTCGCGCAGCCGGTGGGTGAGCTCGTAATCCTCCACCAGGCAGTCCGGATCGAAGCCGCCCACTGCCAGCAACGGCTCCCGCCGGTAGCAGCCGAAGGCGCCGGAGATCAGCAGCAGCCCGTCCGCGCGCATCCAGGCGTAGCGGGAGAGGAAATTGCGGACGTATTCGTAGGTCTGGAACCACTGCAGCAGCGCGCCGGAGACGGAGCGGCGGCAGGTCGGGGTCAGCACGCCGGTGGCGGCGACCAGCGCCGGGTCGGCGGCGAAGGCGTGGCGCATCGCCTGGAGCGCGCCGGGTTCGAGCATGGTGTCGGCGTCCACGGTCAGCACCAGCTCGGTCGTGCTCTCGGCGCAGGCCAGGTTCAGCGCCTGGGCCTTGCCGCCGTGTGGCAGACGCAGCCAGCGCAGGGTGGGGTGCTGGACGCCGGGCACGCTGAGCCCGCCAGCGGGTGGTGCTTTAAGGCCGTAGCGCCCGGCCAGCAGGGCGGCGGTGCCGTCAGTCGAGCCGTCATCGGCGATCAGGATGGTGTCGGCCGGGCTAGTCTGTGCAAACAGTCCGGCGAGCGTGGCGGGGAGCACCGCCGCCTCATTATGGGCGGCCACGATGATGGTGGCGGGCGGCAGCGGGCCCGCAACCACGGACGGGGCGGGGCGGAGCAAGGCCAGCGTCTGCCAAAACACGAAGGCCAGCAGCACCGTGTCGTAGGCGATGTAGGCGAGGCCGGCGGACCAGGCGAACAGCCCACCGCCGCCGAACGCCCGCGCGAACAGCAAGACCCACAGCGCGAAGGCGCCGCCATGGATCAGGCGGCTGCGCAGCGGCGTGGGCGGCGGTGCGTAGCGGGGGGAGATCGTGGCCCGGCGGCGTGCCAGCACCTGTTCGACTCCGGCCATAGCCATAGGTTACTCCAGTGCGTGGTTCAGCTGGCCGTATGTGGCGGTGCACCAGGGTTTTGCACGCAGCTCGGAGCGGCTTTCGGATGGACTTTGCCAATCGTTACACGCGTACGGCGATGCTGCTGCACTGGTTGGTGGCGTTGCTGATCATCGGCAACCTGGTTCTGGTCTGGGTGATCGACGAACTGCCGGCCGGGGCGGTGCGCCCGGCGATCGACCTGCACAAGTCGATCGGAATCACGGTGCTCGGGCTCGCGATCCTGCGTCTGCTGTGGCGGTTCTCGCACCGGCCACCGGCGCTGCCGCGGTCGTATCCGCGGCTGGAGAAGGCGGGCGCGCATGCCGCCCACGTGCTCCTGTACGTGTTGATCTTCGGGCTGCCGATCTCGGGCTGGATCCACGACTCGGCGTTCAAGGACGCGGCAGCGCATCCGTTGGTGCTGTTCGGGGTGATCCCGTGGTTCCGCATCGGCCTGATCGCGAGCCTGGACCCGGCGACCAAGGAGGCGGTGCACGCCTTCTGGTTCTCGGTCCATGCCTGGTTCGCGTACGTGCTGTATGCGCTGCTGGCGCTGCACGTGCTGGGGGCGTTGAAGCACCAGTTCGTGGACAAGGAGGGGGAGTTCGGCCGGATCCTGCCGTGGGGCCGGGCGGACGGTGCTGAAACGTAGGGCGGGTTGCTCGCAACCCTCAAGCCTGCCGCTCGACCGGTGGGCGGCAAGCTGTTTACCCCTACACGGAGGCAACGCTCAGCGAGCCGGGGTAAGCTGGGCCTCGTCGAGTACCCGCTCGTGATTGTCGAGCGCGTTCTTCACCCGGTATTGGCAGACTTGACCGGTCACCGGCATGGTCCTGACGATGGTATAGACACCCGGGCGCGCATTAATATTCATCCGGTCCGGAGAGACCACGACGCGGTCACCGGCGCCATACATATGCTTGATCATGGAGCGTCCTCGCAAATTGCTTGATTCAGCGCGGCGTTGTCGCCCGCGCAGGCTGAGATGCGCAGTGATTCATTGACACTACAGCAGTATCCTGCGGGAACCCACTGAAATTCTGTTTATCCGGGCTGGCGCGCGATCGGCAGGACGAAGGCCGGTGCCGTGTCCCACGGGAACAGCACCCAGGTTTCCTGCGTGAATGCTGCGACGAAGGTGTCCGCGGCGTCACGCCCGGCGGGCTTGGCATACAGGCAGGCGAAATGCGCCCGGGGCAGCAGGCGGCGGACCAGCCGGGCGGTGTCGCCCCGGTCCACCAGGTCATCGATGACCAGGAAGCCGGAGCCGTCGCTGGCGGCCGGGGCGGGTTTCAGCAGCACCGGCTCGGCCCGGGTCTCCTCGTCGTAGGCAGCGACCGAGATCGTCTCCACCAGGCGGCATTCCAGCTCCCGCGCCACGATCGCGGCCGGGATCATGCCGCCGCGGGTGATCGCCACGATGCCGCGCCAAGGGCCCAGCCCCGCCAGCATGGTGGCGAGCTGGCGGGCGTCCCGGTGCAGCTGGTCCCAGGTTATGGTGGCATAGTCGGTCAGAACAGCCGTCCGCCGTTCGGCACCGCCAGGTCGGGGCGCACCAGCACGACGGCGCCGTTCTCGTCCGGCATGCCGAGCGTCAGCACTTCGGAGACGAAGCCGCCGATGCGCCGCGGCGGGACGTTCACCACGGCGCAGACCTGGCGGCCGATCAGCTGGTCCGGCACGTAGTGCACGGTGATCTGCGCCGAGGACACCTTTACGCCCAGTTCGTCCCCGAAATCGATCCAAAGCTTGATCGCGGGTTTGCGTGCCTCAGGGAAGGGTTGGGCGTCCTTGATCGTGCCCACGCGAATGTCGAGGCGGTCGAAGTCGAGGGTGCTGGCTTGTTCCATG
>CAXSEK010000297.1:0-4538 GCA_964235625.1 uncultured Acetobacteraceae bacterium | reverse complement strand
CATGTCGGCGATCGACTTCCATTTCGCGCCATCGGGCACCAGCATGCGCATCTGGGTGACCAGGTATGGCTCGGTGAAGGCGATGGTCAGCGAGCGCTCGACGTTGCGGGTGAAGTCCGCGATCGTCACGTCCACCTTGTGCGTCTGCAGCGAGGTGACGCGGCCGGGGATGTCCGTCACGACGAACTCGGGCTTCACCTTCAGCGCGTCGGCAAGCCGTTTCGCGACGTCGATGTCGTAGCCCTCGGGGTCGCCCGCCGGGGTGACACGGCTATAGGGCGGCAAGCTCGGCAACACGGCGATGCGCAACGTGCCGCGCGAGATGATTTGCTGCAGGACGCTCGGTGCCTGGGCCTGGGCAGAGGCCGCGCCGAGCGTGAGGGCGGCAGCCAGGGCGCAACGCAGCAGAAATCGGCGATGGCTCATTCGTGGTTTTCCCTTATTCATTGAAGGCGAGCTGGACCTTGATGGTGCGCTCCGGTTCATTCTCGACCAAGTCGAAGGCAGCGCGGGCGTCGGTCGCCGCGAAGGTCTGTGTGATCATGGCGGCGGGCTGCAGGCGGCCTTGCTCCAGCCATTCGACCACCTGCGGTAGCAAGCGGCGGTTGAGGCGGGAGCCAGCCAGGGTCAGCTCCTTGCTGACGATCAGTTGTTGCACGACAGGGGTGGGCTCGGACGAGAATCCCAGCAGGCCGATGCGCCCCGCCGGCGCCACGACCCGGCACGCCTCTGCCAGCAGCGTCGGCACACCTGCGCCGTCGTTCACCAAGGACGGGCCTAAGCCGCCCAGCTCGCCCGCGACTGCGCTGGGAATGTCGTCCACCCCGGATTGCAACGTGACGTCGGCACCGAAGCTGCGGGCACGCGCAAGGCGGGCGGCATCCGGGTCGGCCACGAGGCAGCGCGCCGAACAATTTGGCGACCTGCAGCACGGTCACGCCCACGGTTCCGGCGCCATACACCAGCACCGTGTCCTCGGCGGTGCACCCGGTGCGCGACAACACGTTCGCCGCGATGGAGAGCGGTTCGGCCAGCGCGGCGATGGCGAACGGGAGGGCGGCGGCGACGGGAATGGCGTTGTCCTCGGGCACGACCAGCCGGTCACGAAATCCGCCATCCCGGTGCACGCCGAACACCTGCAGCTTGGCGCATACGTTGGGCCGCCCGATCCGGCACGGATAGCAGCGGCCGCACGCGACCACCGGGTCCACCACCACGTGGTCGCCGGGGCGCAGCCGGGTCACGCCGGGGCCGATGGCCTCCACCACGCCGGCCATCTCGTGACCGATGATGCGGGGGCAGCGGGCGAAGGGGTTCGTGCCGTGGAGGATGTGCATGTCGGAGCCGCAGATGCCGGCCCGGCGCACGGCATGGTCAACAAAGCAAGGGGGGCTCTCAAGTGACATCACCATAGATCGCGCGCCGGATCGCAGTCGCGTTGCTGGCCACTGTGTGCCTGGCCGCGGGTGCGGCGCGGGCGGACGACACGCCGGCCATCCCGGCGCCTGGGGCCAGCCCCCGCGTCGACGCCATCCGCAAGGCGGGCGTGCTCCGCGCGGGCGTGCTGTCCAACCCGCCCTGGCTGGTGGAGAACACCTCCGGCAGCGGCCCCGCCTGGGCTGGCCCGGCGTGGATGCTGGCGGAGGCCTACGCCAAGGACCTCGGAGTGAAGCTGGAGGCGGTGCCGGTGTCGCACGAGACCAAGGTGCCGGTGCTAGCGTCCAAACAGGTCGACATCACTATCTCCCCGCTCTCGGTCACGCCGGAGCGGGAGAAGGTGGTCGACTTCGTGCCGTACTCCGGCACCGCGCTGTGCATGATCGGGCGCGCGGACAACCCGAAGGTGAGCGGCGCCAAGTCGGTGGACGATTTCGACCGGCCAAACGTCACCGTCGCGTATTTCATCGGCGGCGGAGAGGAGAACTGGGTGAAGAAGCGCTTCCCCCACGCCACCCTGCGCGGCGTCACCACCGCCGGGTCCGCCGTGCCGCTGGAGGAGCTGACGACCCGGCGGGCCGATGTCAGCCCGATCAACCGCGTGCCCTGGGTGGCGCTACACCGCAAGGTGCGCGGGCTGGAAGCGTTGCCGCGGGAGAATAACTGTCAGGGCAGCAAGGAGCAGGCGACCGACATCGGCTCGGCGATCGACAAGAACCAGCCGGTGTTCCCGGCATGGCTGCAGGGCGCGACCAAAGCGTTGCATCCGCAGGTCGAGGCGGACGAGCAGAAGACCATCGGCACGATGTAGGCCGTGGACGTCGATTTCGAGCCGGTCTTCGAGGCCTGGCGGTTCCTGCTGGGAGGCGTCGGCATCACGCTGCTGCTCGCGGCGGCATCCGCCGGGTGCAGCTTCGCGGTGGGGGCGGTGGTGGCGCTGGGCCGGCTGTATGGGCCGCGCTGGCTGCGCCCGCTGATCGTGTTCTACATCGACACCAGGCGCGCCATCCCCGTGCTGGTGGTGCTGGTGTGGATGTACTTCGCCTTCCCGCTGGTGGCTGGGTTGAACGTGCCGCCGTTCCTCTCCGCCCTGATCGCGCTCACCCTGCACCTCGCCGCCTATGTGGCCGAGGTGCTGCGTGCGGGCATCGACGGGGTTAGGCCGAGCCAAACCCGCGCCGGGCTGGCGTTGGGCATGAGCCGGGCGCAGGTGGTGCGCGTGGTGGTGCTGCCGCAGGCGATGGTGCGCATGCTGCCGGCATTCGGCTCCATCCTGTCCGTGACCATCAAGGATACCGCCATCGCAGCCGTGATCGCGGTGCCGGAGCTGATGCGGCGCTCGGATTCCGTCGCGGCCAACACGTACCATCCCGTGGAGGTGTTCAGCACGGCGATGGTCGTCTACTTCATCCTGATCTTCCCCGTCACAAGGGGCGTGGACGTGCTGTATCGCCGCCTGGCGCCGCTCGGCCGGTCATGACGCTGGACTGGTCCGTCGTCTGGCAGAACTGGCTGCCGCTGCTGCAGGGGGTCGGCGTCACCATCGCGCTCACCGTCATCACCATGGCTATCGCCGTGCCGTGCGGCATCGTGCTGGCGCTGATGCGGTTGTCGCGCTCGCGCATGGCGGCGGCGCTGGCAACCTGCTTCGTGGAGTTGTTCCGCAACCTGCCGCTGATCCTCGTCGTGTACTGGGCTTTCTACGTGCTGCCGGTCCTGACGGGGCTGGCGCTCCCCGCCTTCGCCACTGGGCTCGCGGCGCTGTGCTTCAACGTGTCGGCCTACAATTTCGAGACGTTCCGGGCAGGGATCGGCTCCATTCGCGCCGGGCAGACCGAAGCGGCGCTGGCGCTCGGCATGAGCCGGGGCGCTGCGTTCCGCGTCGTGGTGCTGCCGCAGGCCTGGCGCCGGGTGTTGCCGGTATTGGCAAGCACCTGGGTGTCGCTGTTCAAGGACACGTCGCTGGTCTCGGTGATCGCGGTGGGCGATCTCGCCTACACCGCCACGCGTATCCGATCGCAAACCTTCCACGTGCTGGAGATGCTGACGGCGATGGGCGTGATCTATTGGCTGCTCGGTTATCCGCAGGCGAAACTGGTGGACTGCATCCATCGTCGCATGGACGTGCACGATTGAACGTCAATCTGAAGGCCGGCCCGGTGGTGCGTTACGAGGAGGTGCGCAAGAACTACGGCGCCTTCACCGCCTTGGACGGGTTCAGCCTCCAAGTGGAGCAGGGCGAGGTGGTCTGCCTGATCGGCCCTTCCGGCTCCGGCAAGTCCACCCTCCTGCGCTGCACGAACGGGCTGGAAACGATCGACAGCGGCCGCATCGTGTTCGAGGGTGAGACGTTGCCAAGCCGGCCGAAGGAGCTGGCGCGCATGCGGCGGCGGATGGGCATGGTGTTCCAGAACTTCGAGCTGTTCCCTCACAAGACGGCGCTGGACAACGTGGCCGCCGGGCCGGTCACGGTGCTGGGCGCGAACCGACGCATTGCCTGCGAGCAGGCAGCAGCCCTGCTGGACAAGGTGAGGCTGTCGGACAAGGCCGGCAGTCTGCCAGTCAAGCTGTCGGGCGGGCAGCAGCAGCGCGTCGCGATCGCGCGGGCTCTGGCGATGAAGCCGGATATGATGCTGTTCGACGAGCCCACCTCCGCCCTCGACCCCGAGACCGTCGGTGAGGTGCTCACCGTCTTGAAGCGGCTGGCCGAGGAGGGCATGACCATGCTGGTGGTCACGCATGAAATGAGCTTCGCCCGCCGGGTTGCACATCGCGTGGTGGTGTTTGAGCGGGGGCAGGTGGTGGAGGAAGGGCCGCCGGCTCAGGTATTCGACGCTCCGGAAACCCAGCGCACGCGCGACTTCCTCGGGCATCTGGGCTGGCAAGGCTGAGCAAGGAGGCCGTTCGATGAGGCTTCGCGCTTGGGAAGTGGTGGAAGGTGAGCGGCAGCGAGTGTCCGTTTATCGCTGCCTACCGCTTCACAGCGGACTGTCCGCTCTCGTGATGAGTTTCGGACGCCGCTTGGCGTACGGAAGCCGCCGTGGCTACTTCTGCACGGGGTGGTTTGCAGACCTAGCCGCGCGACGTGGCCAATAGCCGAC